>NZ_JANJFJ010000076.1:0-15451 GCF_024626565.1 Microbacterium sp. zg.Y909 | reverse complement strand
GCGCTGCACGCCGTGTCGGCCCTGGATCTCGGCATCCCCATCGCCGCCGGCAACGTCGTGACGGCCGAGGGAGTGGCGGATCTCATGGCGGCGGGCGCGTCGATCCTGAAGGTCGGCGTGGGACCGGGTGCGATGTGCACGACGCGCATGATGACCGCCGTCGGGCGCCCCCAGTTCTCGGCCGTGCTCGAGACGGCGCAGGCGGCCGCCGAGCACGGCGGACACATGTGGGCCGACGGCGGCGTGCGCTACCCGCGGGACGTGGCCCTCGCGCTGGCGGCGGGCGCGGCATCGGTGATGATCGGCTCCTGGTTCGCCGGCACGATCGAGGCGCCGGGAGAGTTGCTGACAGACGACGCGGGGCGGGCCTATAAGGAGTCGTGGGGGATGGCCTCGACCAAGGCGGTGCACGAGCGCTTCGGGCGGCTGGACCCCTATGAGCTGGCCCGCAGGGAGCTGTTCGCCGAGGGGATCTCGTCGTCGAAGATCTACCTCGATCCGCTGCGGCCAGGGCTGGAGGATCTGCTGGACATGATCACCTCCGGGGTGCGCTCGTCGTTCACCTACGCCGGTGCGGCCAGCGTCGCCGAGTTCCACGAGCGCGCCATGGTCGGCGTGCAGTCCGCCGCCGGCTACGAAGAGGGAAAGGCCCTGCCCGTCAGCTGGTGATCCCGTAGAATTCCCCTACGATGGACGACCCTCCCAGTAGTAGATGCTCGCCCCACCGACCCTTTCTCCCCCTGACGGGGGGTGACGCGTGATGGATTACGTGATGTTGGGCGTGGGGCTGCTTCTGACAGTCGGCACCGGCCTCTTCGTCGCCAGTGAGTTCGCCCTGGTGAACCTGGACCGAGCGGACCTGGAGTCGCGCCAGGCCGCGGGCGAGACTCGCCTGTCGATCACCATCTCGGCGCTGCGCATCACCTCGACGCACCTGTCGAGCGCTCAGCTGGGCATCACGCTGACGACGCTGCTCACCGGCTACACCATGGAGCCGGCGATCTCGAACCTGCTCGCTCCCGTCTTCGACGGGTGGGGCTGGTCGGAGGCCGTCTCGCGTCCGGTGGCCGCCGTGGTCGGCATGTCAATCGCGACGATCTTCTCGATGATCCTCGGCGAGCTCGTGCCGAAGAACTTCGCCCTCGCCATCCCGCGCCAGACTGCGAAGCTCGTGATGCCGTTCCAGGTCGGGTTCACCACGGTGTTCCGCCCCGCCGTCTCGGTGCTCAACGGCAGCGCCAACGGCATCTTGCGCGCGATGGGCGTGGAGCCGAAGGAGGAGCTCTCCGGCGCCCGCACGGCCGAGGAGCTGTCGAGCCTCGTGCGGCGGTCTGCCAGCGCCGGTGTGCTCGAGCAGGACACCGCCTCGCTGCTGCAGCGCACCCTCACCTTCTCGCGCCTCACCGCCGCCGACGTCATGACGCCGCGACCGAGCGTGCACGCCGTCGCCGCGTCGGACTCGGTCGAGGACGTCATCCAGCTCGCGCGGCGCACCGGCCACAGCCGGTTCCCGGTGTACGACGACTCGATGGACGACATCACGGGCGTTGTGCACCTCAAGGCCGCCGTCAGCGTGCCGCGCGACCGCCGCGTCGACGTGCCGGCCGCCGCGATCGCCTCGGAGCCGCTGCGTGTGCCCGAGGCCGTGCACCTGGACGCCCTCATGTCCGAGCTGCGGGCGCGCGGCTACCAGATGGCCATCGTGGTCGACGAGTACGGCGGCACTGCCGGCGTCGTGACCCTGGAGGACCTCGTCGAGGAGATCGTCGGGGAGGTGCTCGACGAGCACGACCGCAGCCGCGCGGGGATCGTGCGCACGGCCGGTCTCGTGACCTTCCCCGGCGAGCTGCGCCCCGACGAACTGCGTGACCGCACCGGCATCCGCGTGCCCGAAGGGGACGTGTACGACACCGTGGGCGGGTACGTCATGAGCGTGCTGGAGCGCATCCCGGTCGTCGGCGACAGCATCGAACTCGAAGACGGCACGCTGACGGTGCAGCGCATGGACGGACGACGGGTCGGACGCGTGAGGTTCACCCCGCGCCCGATCGTGCAAGGCACCGAAGAAAGGGCACGCGATGAGTGACTGGGCCGGAATCGCATGGCTCGTCGTGCTGCTGGTGTTCAACGCGTTCTTCGTGGGCGCCGAGTTCGCCGTCATCTCCGCGCGCCGCTCGCAGATCGAGCCGTTGGCAGAAAAGGGATCCCGGCCGGCCAAGACGGCGCTGTGGGCCATGGAGCACGCCACGCTCATGCTCGCGACGTGTCAGCTCGGCATCACGATCTGCTCCCTGCTGATCCTCAACGTCTCCGAACCCGCCATCCACCACCTGCTGGCGGTCCCGCTGGGGCTGACGGGGCTGGGCGAGGGGGTCGTCGACGTCATCGCGTTCGTCATCGCCCTGCTGCTGGTGTCGTACCTGCACGTCGTCTTCGGCGAGATGGTGCCGAAGAACCTGGCGTTCTCGCTGCCGGACCGCGCCGTGCTGCTGCTGGCGACGCCCCTGGTGTGGGTGTCGCGGCTCTTCCACCCGATCATCGTGACCCTCAACTGGATCGCCAACCACGTGCTTCGGCTGTTCCGCGTCGAGCCCAAGGACGAGGCCGCCTCGACCTTCACACTCGACGAGGTCGCGACGATCGTGAACCAGTCGCGCATCGAGGGCGTGCTCGACGATGCCTCGGGCACGGTGGCGGCGGCGGTGGAGTTCACCGACAAGAAGGCCAAAGACGTCGCGGTGCCGCTGTCGTCGCTGGTGACCCTGCCGGAATCGACCACGCCCGACGAGATCGAGCGGGCGGTGGCCAAGCACGGCTTCTCGCGCTACGTGATCGTCGACGCCGAGGGGGCGCCGCTGGGATACGTGCACCTGAAGGATGTGCTGCGCGAGGCGGAAGGCCCCGATGCCGCAACGGCCGCGTCCGCACCGGTGAAGCCCAAGCGGATCCACCACATGGTGCCGGTGGCCGAGACGACCGATCTCGAAGACGCGCTCGCGATCATGCGCCGCTCCAGCCGCCACCTCGCGCAGGTGCGCGACCAGTCCGGCCGCACCACCGCGGTGCTGTTCCTCGAGGACATCATCGAAGAGCTGGTCGGTGAAGTGCAGGACGCCACGCGGCGCCTGCGGTGAGGTGATGACGGCGAACCACCTCAGGGGCGGCGTGCCCGCACGTACTGTGGCGGCCAGTATCCGATGTCCTCGCCCAGCTCGCCCGCGGCGCGCAGCGCGAAGTGCGGGTCGCGCAGCCACTCCCGTCCGGCCATGACGACGTCGGCGTCGCCCTCGACGAGGACGCGCTCCGCCTGTGCGGCATCCGTGATCTCGCCCACGGCGCTGACCGGCACGTGCGCCGCCGCCCGCACCTGCGCGGCCAGCGGCACCTGGTAGCCGGGGCCCGTGGTGATGCGCTGATGTGCGACGAGCCCGCCGCTGGAGATGTCGATGAGTGCGACGCCACGCTCGGCCACCCAGCCGGCGACGGTCGCAGTGTCTTCCACGTCCCACCCGCCTTCGGCCCAATCGGTCGCCGAGAAGCGCACGATCACGGGCACGCCGGGCGCGGCGGCGGCCACAGCATCGCAGACCCGCAGCAGCAGGCGGGCGCGTCCCTCGAGGGAGCCGCCGTACTCGTCGTCGCGCAGATTCGCCAGCGGCGAGAGGAACTGGTGCAGCAGGTAGCCGTGGGCGGCGTGGATCTCCAGCACCTCGAAGCCGGCATCCACGGCGCGTGCGGCGGCAGCGGCGAACGCGTCGACGATGCGGTCGATGCCGGCCGGATCCAGCGCCTCGGGCGTGGCGAAGCCCTCGAACGCGACGGCGGACGGTGCGACGGTGCGCCAGCCGCCGTCGGCGGCAGGGACGCTGCCACGGTGCCCGGAGAAGGGCGACCAGGTCGAGGCCTTGCGTCCGGCGTGGGCCAGCTGCACGGCCGGCACCGCGCCGCGGCGGCGGATGGCGGCGGCGATGGGGGCCCACGCGTCGCGCTGGGCGTCGTTCCACAGTCCGACGTCCTCGGGTGAGATCCGGCCCTCCGGCGAGACGGCGGTCGCCTCGGCCATGACCAGGCCCGCCCCGCCGGAGGCGAACTGCGCGAGGTGCACGTGGTGCCATTCCCCTGGCACGCCGTCCTCGGCCGAGTACTGGCACATCGGGGCGACCCACAGCCGGTTGCGGGTGGTGACGGCGGTGGCGGGGTCGGTGCCGAGGATGAAGGGCTGGAACAGCAGGGTCACGGTGCCTCCGGCACGGGTAGGGTGGCGCCCATGGTCGGAGCGCGGGCGTGGACGCATACGGATGTCGCGGCGTCCCTGTGGATGCCAACGGACGCCGACCACAAGTATTCCCGCGGCGTCGTGGGGGTGCGAACCGGATCGGACCGCTATCCGGGCGCCGCGGTGCTGGGCGTCGAGGCCGCGTGGCGCACGGGCATCGGCATGGTCCGCTACGTCGGACCCGAGACCGCCGCCGCCGCCGTGCTGGCCAGGCGCCCCGAGACGGTGACCGGCGACGGGCGCGTGCAGGCCTGGCTGATCGGCTCGGGGACGGATGCCGCGGAGCGCACCCGCGCCGAGACCGCGGCGCTTCGCCACCTGCTCGCCGGCGACGTGCCGGTGGTGGCCGACGCGGGTGCGCTGGACCTGGCGCCCGGTGCCACGGCGCCACTGGTCGTCACGCCCCACGAGCGCGAGCACGCGACGCTCTGGGCGGCGCTCGGACGGGACGAGCCCGTCGGAGCCGATCGCGTGACAGCCGCCCTCGACACCGCTGCGGCGCTCGGGGGCGTCGTGCTGCTCAAGGGCGCCGAGACGATCGTCGCCTCGCCGGACGGGACGGCGGTGCGGGTGAGGGCGGGCACGCCGTGGCTCGCGACGGCCGGAACCGGTGACGTGCTGGGCGGCGTGGTCGCCGCGCTCGTGGCCGCACGGGCGGCCGGCGGCGACGTCGAGCCGACGGGGCTCGTGGCGTCGGCGGCATCCGGCGCGTGGCTGCACGGGCAGGCGGGCGCCCTCGCATCCCGTGACGCGGGCGGGGGACCCATCACGGCGCTGGATGTCGCGGCGGCGCTCCCTCGCGTGGTCGGCGCCGTGCTGTCCGGGCGCTTCTGACCGGCACGGCCCCGGTCCGTAGGATGGGCACCGTGTCGACGCGTGCGCTGCTGTGGCTTGCCTTCGCCGTCGTGCACGTCGGCGTCGCAGTGCTGGGCTTCGTCATGCCGAACCAGCCCATGGGCGATGTGTACCTGGTGTACGAGCCCTGGTCGTCCTGTGCGCTGTGGGGCGGCACGTCGTCGTACTGCCCCGACGGACGCGAGGTCATGGGTGTCACGGCGCCCTGGGTGTACCCCCAGCTGGCGCTCGTCCCGATGCTGGCGGGGTGGCTGTTCGCCGGGCCCGGCGGCTACACGGTGGGCTGGGCTGTGGTGGTCACGATCGCCGACGCGGTGGCGTTCGCGCTGCTGGTGGGCGGGGGGCGCTCCCGCGGCCGCGTGGCCGGCGCCTGGTTCTGGCTCGCGTTCATCGCGCTGCTCGGACCCGTGGGGATGTACCGCCTCGACGGACTGACGGTCGCCCTCGCGGTGATGGGATGCCTGTGGCTCTCGGGCCGGCCGCTCCTCGCCGCCGTGCTCCTGTCTGTGGGTACCTGGATCAAGGTGTGGCCGGCAGCGCTCCTGGCCGCGGCCGTCATCGCCCTGCGCGCCCGGATGCGGGTGGTCGCCGGCGCCGTGGCCGTCTCGGCCGTCACGGCGGCGGCCGTGCTCGCGGCGGGAGGCGGCGCGTACCTCTTCGGCTTCGTCCGCGGTCAGACCGAGCGCGGGCTGCAGATCGAGGCGCCGGTCAGCACCGTGCACATGTGGCTCACAGCGCTCGGGGTGCCGGGTTCTCAGCTCTACTACGACCGCGACATGCTGACCTTCCAGGTGACCGGACCCGGGGTCGAGGGGCTGAGCGCAGCGATGACGCCGCTCATGGCGGCCGTGATGCTGGCGGTGGCCTGCATCGGAGTGGTCAAGGTGCGTCGGGGCGCCCACGTGGTGGCGCTGCTGCCGCCGCTGGCGCTCAGCCTCGTGATGACCTTCGTCGTGGTGAACAAGGTGGGTTCTCCACAGTTCGCGACGTGGATGGTGGCCCCGCTCGTGCTCGGGCTGGTGCTCGACCGGCGCCGCTGGTGGCGGCCGGCCGTGCTGGCGCTGGTGATCGCCCTGCTCACGCAGCTGATCTACCCGGTGCTCTACGGCGGCGTGCTTGCTGCGGCGCCCTGGCCCGTCACGGTGCTCACCCTTCGCAACCTGCTCTCTGTCGTGCTGTGGGTGTGGGCGTTCGTGCGCATCGCGCGTGTGCCCGTGCCCGCCGGAGCGCCGCGCCGAGCGGCATCCGCCCGATTCGTGTCGATCTGATTCCTGGAGGTTCCCATGCTCATCGCCTTCTCCGTCGCTCCCAGCGGCACCGGCCGAGCCGACGGCTCGGTGCATGACGCGGTCGCGGCGGCCGTGGCCGTCGTGCGCGCTTCTGGCCTGCCGCACCGCACGACCTCGATGTTCACCGAGGTCGAGGGCGAGTGGGACGAGGTCTTCGACGTGGTCAAGCGCGCCACCGAGGCAGTTCTGCCGTTCGGGTCGCGGGTGTCGCTCGTGCTGAAGGCCGACATCAGGCCGGGCCACACCGGCGAGATCGACGGCAAGGTGCAGCGCCTCGAGCAGGCGCTGGATGCCGCCGCGAACGAGTCCGCCGGCACCGAGGACTGACCGGCGTGCCGGAGGACGCGAACGACCCCGCCGTTCCCCTGGCGGGGACCGTCGTGCTGCTGCGGGACGGCGACGCAGGGCTCGAGGTGCTGATGCTGGAGCGGCCGGACCGGGGGTCGTTCGCCGGCGCGTGGGTGTTCCCGGGTGGCAAGGTGGATGCCGACGACCGCGTCGGCCCCACTGACTCCGAGGAGGACGTCGCCCGCGTCGCCGGAGTGCGCGAGACCCGCGAAGAGGTGGGGCTGTGCATCGACCCGGCGGAGCTGGTCACCCTGTCGGTCTGGGACCCGCCGCCCGCGCTGCCGCTGCGCATCCGCACCTGGTTCTTCCTCGCACCCGACCCCGGCGGCGAGGTGCGTCCGGCGCCCGACGAGGCCGTCGCGGCGCGGTGGCTCCGGCCCGCCGACGCGCTCGCGGCGCACGGCCGGGACGAGATGATCCTCTATCCGCCGACGTGGGTCGCGCTGCACGGTCTTCTCGGCCACGACGACGCGGGCAGCGCGCTCGCCGCGGCGCGCCTGGGCGGCATCCAGCATTTCGAGACCGTCGCGCACCGGGGCACCGACGGACCGCTGCTGCTGTGGCAGGAAGACGCCGAGTACGAGCCGTCGGCTGCCGGCGGTGCGGCCCGCCACCGCCTCGAGGTCGGCGCCCTGCCGTGGCGCTACACGCGCGCCGCCGGCTGAGCGCTCAGCTCTGCAGCAGACGCCGCAGGTGGTGGCCGACGGCGGCAGTCTCGATCAGGAACCCGTCGTGGCCGAAGTCGCTGGAGAGCACCACCGCGGCGTCGCCGTCGAGCGTGTGCGGGATGCCGCGGGCGATGCGGTGCTGCCCGTCGACGGGGAACAGTCGGTCGCTGTCGATGCCGAGCACCAGGGTCGTGGCGCTCACGCGCGCCAGGGCGTCCTCGATGCCGCCGCGGTCACGGCCGACGTCGTGCGAGTCCATCGCCTCCACCAGCACCAGGTAGCTGTTGGCGTCGAAGCGGCGCGTGAACTTGTTGCCGTGGAAGTCGAGGTAGGACTCCACGGCGAACCGGCCGCCGTGGCCGAGCGGGCTCTTGCCGGATTGCCACGAGCGCTGGAAGCGCGAGTTCAGCTCGGTGGGGGAGCGGTAGTTCAGCAGCGCCATGCGGCGCGCCAGCGCGAGGCCCCGGTGCGGACCGTCGCCGTCGCCGGCGTCGTAGTACTCCCCGCCCTGGAATCTCGGGTCGATCTGGATCGCCTCCAACTGCACCGAGTTCAGCGCGATCTGGTCGGCGGTGTTCGCCGGGGGAGCCGAGAGCACCGCCAGACGTTCGACGCGGTCGGGAGCGGACACCGCCCACTCCAGCGCATGCATGCCGCCCATCGATCCGCCCACGACCGCCGCCCAGCTGCCCACGCCGTGGGCGTCGGCCAGGCGCACCTGCGCGGCCACCTGGTCGCGGATGGTGAGGTACGGGAAGCGCGAGGCCCATTCGTAACCGTCGGGACCGATGCTCGCCGGGCCGGTCGATCCCTGGCATCCGCCCAGCATGTTCGGGGCGACGACGAACCAGCGATCGGTGTCGATCGGGGCGCCGGGACCGACGATGTCGCTCCACCAGCCGGCGGTGGGGTGGCCAGGGCCGGCAGGCCCGCGCACGTGGGAGTCACCGGTGAGGGCGTGCAGGATCAGCACGGCGTTGTCGCGGGCGGGGTTCAGCTCGCCCCAGGTCTCGTACGCGAGGCGCATCGCGGACAGTTCGCGGCCGCTCTCGGTGCGGAAGGCTCCGAACGCTTCGAACCTGCGGTCACCTGGCGGGTCTCCGTCGCGCCAGGCGCCGGTCGCGGGAGGGCGGCCCAGCAGCAGGCGCGCGTCGGCCTCGGTCACCGGCGCCGAGGGCACGGTGTCTTCGGAGGTCTGCCAGTCCACGTCCCCCATTCTGGTCGGTGCGGTCGAGAGAGTGCCCCGTGTTACGTGTCCGGAGGTCGCGGTAGGGTCCGCCCATGAGCGCAATCGACTATCTTCTGGACTCCGATCCGGCCATCGCTGGCAGGTGCTGCGAGATCTGACGGATGTCGCGCCCGAAGAGGTCGCCGCGGAGCGTGCGCGGGTGGCCACGGAGGGTTGGGGAGCCCGGCTGCTCGCCGAGCAGGCCGAGGACGGGCTGTGGGACGGGGGCACCTATCGCCCCGGCTGGGTGGATGAGAGCCGCCCGTTCTACGACGCGTGGTCGGCCACGCATCCGTCACTGGAACTGCTGCGCGCGTTCGGGCCCGACCCAGCGGCGCCCGAGGTCGTGCGCGCGATCACGCGGGTGCGCGAGCACGTCCGCTGGGATCACGAGGGGCAGCCCTACTTCGACGGCGAGGTCGAGCCGTGCATCAACGGGGGAGCGCTGGCCAACGCCGCCTACTTCGGGCAGGACGGCCGCATGATCGTCGAGACGCTGCTGTCGGGGCAGCTGGCCGACGGCGGGTGGAACTGCTGGGACGACGACGGCACGAGCCGCTCGTCGTTCCACTCCACGATCTGCGCGCTGGAGGGCCTGTGGGCGTGGGAGCAGGCCGACGGCGGATCGGATGCCGTGGCCGCCGCCCGCGCGCGCGGCGAGGAGTACCTGCTGGAGCGGCGCCTGCTCCGCCGCGTCTCCAACGGTGAGGTCATCGACCCCCGCTTCACCATGGCGTCCTTCCCCACCCGGTGGTACTACGACGTCCTGCGTGCTCTGGACTACATGCGGGAGGCGCGCCCGGAGCGTGACGCCCGCTGCGTGGAAGCGATCGACCTGCTGCGCGCGAAGATGCTCCCGTTCGGGATGTGGAAGCTCGAGCTGACCCACCAGGGCCCCACGCTGTTCGACCTGGAGGCAGAGCACGAGGGGTTCCCGAGCCGCTGGGTGACGCTGCGCGCGCTGCGGGTGCTGCGGTGGTGGGACGGCGCCTGATTCAGAAGAACGGTCGGACCTCGTAGGTGGCGCCGTGCTGGCCGGCGAGGGCCACCGGCACTCCATCGACCGACTGCACGAAGCGGTGATCGGTGTCGAGGTCCCGCGGGACGCGCGCGTCCACTCCCGGCAGCGCCCCCGACGACTCGTTCGAGATCCACACCACGCGGCCGTCGCGGGCGGCGCGCACCTGGTCCACCAGATCGACGAAGCGGCGCCGCGCGTCCTGATCGAGGTACAGCAGCACGGCGCTGTGGAAGACCACCAGCGTGGCATCCGCCGGTGCCGATGCGGCGACCTCCGGCAGAGCCTCGAGCAGATCGCCGCGGACGATGCCGGGCGGATCTGCCGCCGCGATCTCCGCCGCTGCGCGGAGCCGCGCCACGCGGCCGTCGTGGTCGGGACCGGGCCACACCAGGGTCGCGAGCCAGTCGATCGCGGTGGCGTCCCGGGGGTCGATCGGGGCCAGATCGATGCCGCGCCGCCAGATGACCTCGGGAATGCGCTCGGGCACCGCTTCGTCGTCGTCCACGCGACACGGCATCACGACAGCTGCGTCACCGATGCGATGGATGCCGCCGGGGGCGGTGTATTCGTATGCGTAGCGATCCGGCAGCAGGCACAGCCCCGCCGCGGTGCCGACCTCCAGCAGCGCGAGGGGGCCGGGGATGCGTGCGAGCTGCGGCACCAGCGTGGCGCACCGCGCGGGCTCGTTGGTCTGGGTGGTGCGGGACCGTGCGATCTCGGCGACCCGATCCCAGTTCCCCTCGAGCCACTCCCGCCACTGCGGGAACGGCTCGAGGGGACTTCCCGCCCAACGAGCGGCGGCGAAGACGCGGTTCGGCTGGCGCACGGCGGGCGGGAGGGCGGCGATGTGGGCGAGGATGCCGGGGTCCTTCGCGATGCCGGTCGCCCAGTGCTCGTACAGCGGGGACGTGCCGTGCGCCCAGCGGCGCCCGAAATCGTCGTAGGTCGCGGCGAGTGCGTCGGTCACCGCATCAGGGTACGGCGCCCGCCCCTCACCGGCCGGTCAGGCGCGCGCGGCCTCCGACAGGCGGCGGGCGGCGGCGAGAGCCTGCGCGAGGTCGGCCTTCAGATCCTCGACGGCCTCGATGCCCACCGACAGGCGCACCAGGCCCGGGGTGACACCCGAAGTGAGCTGCTGCTCGGGTGTCAGCTGCGAGTGCGTCGTGGAGGCGGGGTGGATGACGAGCGAGCGCACATCGCCGATGTTGGCGAGGTGACTGAACAGCGTCAGCGAGTTGACGAACTCGCGGCCGGCCGCGACGCCGCCCTTGAGCTCGAACGACAGCACCGCGCCGACGCCCTTCGGGGCGTAGGTGTTGGCGGCGGCGTACCAGGGCGAGGTCGGAAGGCCCGAGTAGTTCACGGCGGCGACGTCGTCGTGGTTCTCCAGCCACTCCGCGATCTCCTGAGCGTTCTGCACGTGACGCTCGATGCGCAGCGACAGGGTCTCGATGCCCTGCAGCAGCAGCCAGGCGCTCATCGGCGCGATGGCCGCGCCGAGGTCCCGCAGCAGCTGCACGCGGGCCTTGATGATGTAGGCCAGGCCGTCGCCGACGGCGGTGGTGTACGAGGCGCCGTGGTACGACGGGTCGGGTTCGGTGAGGCCCGGGAACTTCTCGACGTTCTGCGACCATGCGAAGCTGCCGCCATCGACGATGACGCCGCCGATGGTGGTGCCGTGGCCGCCGAGGAACTTCGTCGCGGAGTGCACGATGATGTCGGCGCCGTGCTCGAACGGGCGGATGAGGTAGGGCGTGGCGATCGTGTTGTCGACGATGAGCGGCACGCCGGACTCGTGGGCGATGTCGGCGACGGTGCGGATGTCGAGCACGTTGATCTGCGGGTTGCCGATCGTCTCGGCGAAGAACAGCTTCGTGTTCGGGCGCACCGCGCGGCGCCACTCCTCGGGGTCGTCCTGGTTCTCGACGAACGTCGTCTCGATGCCGAGCTTGGCGAGGGTGTACTTGAACAGGTTGTAGGTGCCGCCGTAGATCGAGCTCGACGACACGATGTGGTCGCCGGCCTGCGCGATGTTGAGCACGGCGAACGTCTCGGCTGCCTGGCCGCTGGCGACCAGCAGCGCGCCGGTGCCGCCCTCGAGCGCGGCGACGCGCTGCTCGACGACGTCCTGTGTGGGGTTCTGGATGCGGGTGTAGATGTTGCCGAACTCGGCCAGCGAGAACAGGTTCGCGGCGTGGTCGGCGTTGTCGAACACGTACGAGGTGGTCTGGTAGATCGGCGTGGCGCGCGCCTTGGTGACCGGGTCCGGGGCGGCACCGGAGTGGATCTGCTTGGTCTCGAAGCGCCAGTTCTCGGGTGCGGACATGATGACTCCTGGATCTCGGGCCGACCGCGGCTGCCGCGGCCTGGTCTGAGGCTACGGACTGGGCACGCGTGTCAACAACGGGGCGGAAATGTGACGTAACCTGCGCGGTACGGTGGGTGCCATGACACGACGCGCGGTGGTCACGGGAGCGAGTTCGGGGATCGGCGAGGCCACGGTGCGCGCCCTCCGAAAGGCCGGATGGGACGTGGTGGGCGTCGCGCGCCGCGCGGAGCGGCTGGCGGCGCTGGAGAAGGAGACGGGCGCGGCGGCCTATGCGGCCGACCTCACGCAGCAGGCCGACGTCGACGCGCTCTCCGAGTGGCTCGCCGACACCGGGCCCGTGCACGCGCTCGTGCACGTGGCAGGAGGGGCGCGGGGGGCCGATCGTGTCGAGGACGGCGATCCGGCGGACTGGCGCTGGATGTTCGAGGTGAACGTGCTGTCCGCGCAGATGCTGGTGGCGGCCCTGCTGCCGCAGCTGCGCGCCGCCGCGGCCGTCGACGGGCACGCCGACACGCTCTTCGTCACCTCCACCGCGGCACAGCGTGCGTACCCCGGCGGCGGCGGATACAACGCGGCCAAAGCGGGGGAGTCCATGCTCGCCGAGGCGCTGCGCCTCGAGCTCAACGGCGAGCCGATCCGCGTCGTAGAGGTGGCTCCCGGCATGGTCTACACCGAGGAGTTCACGCTCAACCGCCTGGGCGGCGACCGCGCCGCGGCGGACCGGGTCTACGACGGCGTCGAGCAGCCGCTCGTGGCATCCGACGTCGCCGACGTCATCGCCTACGCGCTGAACGCACCGGGGCACGTCAACCTCGACCTCGTCACGATGCGCCCGGTGGCGCAGTCGGCGCAGCACCTGCTCGCGCGCGGTCCGCTGCGCCCACGTCGACGGGTGGAGTGAGCGACGAACGCGGTCTAGCGTGTGAGTCGAGGCGGGTTCTCGACTGAGGCGGTGGAGCCATGGGCGAAGTGCGGACGGCGTTGGGTGACCGGATCGTCTTCGACCGGTACGGGCCGGAGTCGGCGCCTGCGGTGATCTTCGTCGCCGGTGCGGGCCTCGCTCGGGCGGGCGACGGCGTGACCTCGGATACCGCGAGACGCATCGGAGAGGCCGACTTTCAGGCGATCGTGCACGACCGGGTGGGCCGAGGGGACTCGGCGGCATCGGGGCCGATCTCGCTGGAGCGGGAGGTGGAGGCCATCCGCGCGCTCGCACAGAACCTGGACGTCCCGGTGGTGCTCGTCGGCCACTCTTCCGGCTGCGCGATCGCGATCCGGGCGGCACCGTCGATCGTCGGGCTCAAGGGCCTCGTCCTGTGGGAGGCGCCGTTCGGGCAGTTCGACGGCGGAGCCACGGCGTGGTGGGAGAGCGTCCAGGGCCACATCGACGCGGGACGCCTCGGGGACGCGGTCGCGGCATACATGATCGACATGCCGCCGGGGTGGATCGACTTCCTCAAGGCGTCGCCGGAGTATCCCGCATTCATCCTGAGCTGGATTCCGGACGGCTCGGCGCTTGCCCTGCTCGAATCCCAAGGGCTGGAGTCGTCGCTGCGCGACACTTCGGTGCCCGTCCTCGCGGTGTACGGCACGGAATCGCTCCCCGGCATGGCACGTGCCGCAGTGGACATCGCCGCCGCCGCGCCGCGAGGATCGCACGAACAGGTGCGGGGAGCGGAGCACACGTGGGACTCGGAAGCGATGGCAGCGCGGCTCGTGCAGTTTCTCGCCACCGCGGAGCACGCGACCCACGGACCTGAGTGAGCCGGCTGCTCCGCTGTCGGCGGCTTTCGCCGGTGTCGGCCGGTGTCTAAAACGGTGCCGGCTCTTCGGCTGCGGCGATGGCCATGAACTCCAGTACCCGCCTCGGGATGTCGACATAGACCCGTCCGGTGGGGCTGGTCCATTCCAGGATGCCGTCGGGTTTCTGCACGACGCTCCACGCCGTGCCGTGTTTCACCGGGTGATGTCGTCCGGGGCAGAGGTTGGCGAGGTTGGTGACCCGGGTCGCTCCGCCGAGGGCGGCGTCGATGGTGTGGTCGCCGTCGCACTGTCTCGCGGGTCTTCGGCAGCCGGGGAACCGGCAGTGCTCGTCCCTCGCGTCGAGGAAGCGCCGCATCTGCATGCTGGGTCGGTAGGTATCGACCTGCAGCACCGCTCCGGTGGTGGGGGAGGTGAACAGTCGCTCCCAGACCTCGGCTGTCGCGGCGAGGTGCCGGGCGGTGTCGGGGTCGATGGGCCCGTATCCGACGAGTTCGGCGGGTTCGGTGCCTTCCCCGGTGAGGGTGGCAGCGGGGATGGTGATCTGCACGTGCGCAGTGATCGCGGCGGTCTCGGGGATGCTGCCGGCGGACACCGGGGCGGTGGCGTGTCCGGTGAGGAGCAGGTCGGTGAGCACGTCGGCGCGGACCTGGTCGGTGGTGCGGTGGTCGGTCGCGATGACGTCGGCGGTGCCCTCCGTGCCCTCGCCATCCGCGCCCGCCCGCGCACCCCGCGCCGCCGCGATGAGCTCCCGCGCATGGGCGGTGAGCCGCTCCCGGATCGCGTACGCCAGCGGTGCCGGCAGGATCGCGGCGAGTTCCGCCATGCCGTCGTCGAGGTCGCGCACCCATACCCGCCGCCCGGCGGTCGCTTCCGCGTGCCGTTCTTCCAGTGGCATCGGGTCGAGCTTCTGGGCGAGCATCAGGATGATCGGCTTCGCCCGCCCCGGCGTCTCCCGCTCCGCCACGACCAGGGCGGCCTGCTCGAATCTGGCCCGGGCGTCGGGGTCGGTGATGCGGGCGCCGGCATCCTGGATCACCCGCACGTGCGCGACGTCGATGCGGCCCGCTTCCAGCGCGGCCAGCGTCGCCGGGAACCCCTCCACCAGCCCCGCCGCGTCACGCATCCGTTCCTGCATGCCCCGATCCGAGCGGCGCAGCACCGCCGCAAGCTCGGCCGCCATGCCGCGGCGCGGCATCTCCCGCTCCCGCCCCTCACCCGACGGGATGCGCGCGGTTTCCTCGGCGGCGATCGCCTCGGCCCGCGCCAGCCACTGCAGCTCCTCCGCCTGCAACGCGGCGATCGCCTGGCGCGTGTGCTCCACGCCGGTGACCACCGCGCCGTGCGAGGCAGTGGCGATCGAGCTGGCGATCGAGGCGGTGACCGGGGAACTGTTCATACCCCAGATTCTGCCGACCCCCTCCGACATTCAGGGAGCACAAATCCCAGGCCACACCGGCATTGTGGATAACTCGATCCCTCCCCTGGCTGTGGAGGAAACAGCAGACGCGCCGACCGACCGATCCCATGCGCCGCCGCACCCGAAGCGCCCCTCCGTAGGCTGGTCGGGTGTGGACGGAGGAGCGGATGGCGATGACCCTGCCCGAACTCGCGGAGGCGGGAATGGTGGACCCCGGGTGGGCGCGGGCGCTGCAGCCGGTCGCCCCCGACATCGC
>NZ_JANJFJ010000642.1:0-1434 GCF_024626565.1 Microbacterium sp. zg.Y909 | reverse complement strand
GGCGGATTTTGCCGCATGGAGCGTACGACGTATGCTGGGACACAAGCCAAAGACCGTCGGTCATCGGTGTGCGCGCAAGCGCATCACGATCGAAGCTCTGCACAGCAGGGGCCCACGCAGGTGTACAGAACGATTCTCAGGAATTCAGCTCCGTGCGCTTGCGCCGGAGCTTTTTTGTTGTGAGGGAGCGACGGGCTGAGGTCGACGCCCGCCACCGCGGAGCGTCTCGTACACATCAAGGAGTGACCATGGCGCAGAAGGATGCATCGGTCGCCGAGCTCACGAAGAACTTCGAGAACTCGAACGCCGTCCTGCTGACCGAGTACCGCGGTCTGACGGTTGCCCAGCTCAAGCAGCTGCGCAACGACATCCGTCAGGACGCGCAGTACGCCGTGGTGAAGAACACGCTGACCAAGATCGCCGCGAACAACGCGGGGATCACCGCGCTGGACGAGGACCTCAAGGGTCCGTCGGCCGTCGCGTTCGTGCACGGCGACTTCGTCGCCACCGCGAAGGCTCTGCGTGACTTCGCCAAGGCCAACCCGCTTCTCGTGATCAAGGGCGGCATCTTCGAGGGCAACACCCTCACTGCCGACGAGGTCAACAAGTACGCCTCGCTCGAGAGCCGTGAGGTTCTGCTGGCGAAGGCGGCGGGCATGATGAAGGCGACGATGGGCAAGGCTGCGGCCACCATCGACGCGCTTCGCGAAAAGCTGGAGACCGCTGAGGCCGCGTAAGCGACCCGCGGCATTTTTCCCACAAACCCCATCTATCTAGGAGATACATCATGGCGAAGCTCACCACTGAGGAGCTGCTCGAGCAGTTTGCCGGCCTGACCCTCGTCGAGCTCAGCGAGTTCGTGAAGGCGTTCGAGGAGAAGTTCGACGTCACCGCTGCTGCTCCCGTCGCCGTTGCCGGCGCCGGTGGCGGCGCTGCTGCTGAAGAGGTTGAGGAGAAGGACTCCTTCGACGTCATCCTCGAGGCTGCTGGCGACAAGAAGATCCAGGTCATCAAGACGGTCCGCGAGCTCACCTCGCTGGGCCTCGGCGAGGCCAAGGCCGTCGTCGACGGTGCCCCCAAGGCCGTCCTGGAGGGCGCCAACAAGGAGGCCGCCGAGAAGGCCAAGGCCGCTCTCGAAGAGGCCGGCGCGACGGTTACCCTCAAGTAATCACGCTTCTGCGATGAAGGCCCCGGATGCCACGGCATCCGGGGCCTTCGTCATGCGTGGTCCAGCAATCCGGTGTCGGTCACGACGACCCCCGGCGTGCCGCTGGGTGCTGCGGTGGAATTGCGCACGATGAGCCGCGCCTGAAGCAGGTGGGCGGCCGGCGTCGCCGTCGGCGACTGCAGTTCGCCCACGAGCATGCGGGCCGCTGCCACGCCCTGCTGGCGTGGGTTCTGCGCGAGGGTCGTCAGTGAGAACATCTCGGCGTA
>NZ_JANJFJ010000641.1:0-1446 GCF_024626565.1 Microbacterium sp. zg.Y909 | reverse complement strand
GCGAGCAGTTCATCAAGCAGTACGCGACGGTCTTCGACGGCGACGAGCGCTGGCAGACGCTGCCGACGCCGACCGGCCCGATCTTCGAGTGGGATGAGGACTCCACCTACGTCCGCAAGGCGCCGTATTTCGAGGGCATGACGACCGAGCTGACCCCGGTCTCCGACATCCGCGGCGCGCGCGTCATGGCAGCGCTCGGCGACTCGGTCACGACCGACCACATCAGCCCTGCCGGCAACATCAAGATCGGCACCCCCGCCGCGCAGTACCTGACCGAGCACGGCGTCGCGCAGAAGGACTTCAACTCCTACGGCTCGCGCCGAGGCAACCACGAGGTCATGATCCGCGGCACGTTCGCGAACATCCGCCTGAAGAACGAACTGGTCGCCGCCGTCAACGACGGCAAGATCGTCGAGGGCGGTTACACCCGCGACTTCACGCAGCCCGGTGGGCCGCAGTCGTTCATCTTCGACGCGTGCATGAACTACCAGGCGCAGGAGACCCCGCTCGTCGTCTTCGGCGGCAAGGAGTACGGCTCCGGCTCGTCGCGCGACTGGGCGGCCAAGGGCACGAGCCTTCTGGGAGTGAAGGCGGTCATCACCGAGAGCTTCGAGCGCATCCACCGCTCGAACCTCATCGGCATGGGTGTCGTGCCGCTGCAGTTCCCGGAGGGGGAGAGCTGGAAGTCCCTCGGCCTGGACGGGACGGAGATCATCTCGATCACCGGTCTCGAGCAGCTGAACGAGGGCGTCACCCCCAAGACGGTGCGCGTGGTCGCCGAGCCCAGCGAGTTCTCGGCCGAGGGCAAGCAGACCGTCGAGTTCGACGCCGTCGTGCGCATCGACACCCCCGGTGAAGCGGACTACTACCGCAACGGCGGCATCCTGCAGTACGTGCTTCGCAGCCTGGTCTGACGCGAGCGCGCACACCCGGCGAACAGGCCCGGAGCCCGGCGGCTCCGGGCCTGCTGCCATCCCTCTGTCAGATGGCGCGGGTACAGTGGAAACCCCGTCCCGATCACAGGAAGAGGACACATGTCGCTGCTTGATTCGGTGGACGGCCCGCGCGACCTGGACCGCCTGACGACGGCTCAGCTCGAGCAGCTGGCCGGTGAGGTCCGCGATTTCCTCGTCGAAAACGTCTCCCGCACGGGGGGCCACCTGGGCCCGAACCTCGGCGTCGTGGAACTCACCATAGCGATCCACCGGGTGTTCCGCTCCCCGGACGACCCGATCATCTTCGACACCGGCCACCAGTCGTACGTGCACAAGCTGCTCACCGGCCGCAAGGACTTCTCGCAGCTGCGATCGCGCGGGGGACTCGCCGGCTACCCGCAGCGCAGCGAGAGCCCGCACGACGTGGTGGAGTCCTCGCACGCCTCGAGCTCGCTCAGCTGGGCCGACGGCGTCTCGCGCGCGCTCACACGCACCGGTCGCACCGATCGGC
>NZ_JANJFJ010000640.1:0-1453 GCF_024626565.1 Microbacterium sp. zg.Y909 | reverse complement strand
CGCGTGACGGCGATCGAGCCGGCCGCGGTGGTCGCGGCATCCGGTCCCATCGCCGAGGCCATCGGCATCGTCACCGCCGAGCTGGGCGAGGTGCCCGTGATCGGCTTCGCCGGCGCGCCCTTCACCCTCGCCGCCTACCTCGTCGAGGGCGGCCCGTCGAAGGAGCACCTGCGCGCGCGCGGCATGATGCACGCCGATCCCGAGGCCTGGCACCGACTGGCAGGGTGGCTCGCCGAGGTCTCGCGGGCCTTCCTGGGCGTGCAGACGGATGCCGGAGCGTCGGCAGTGCAGCTGTTCGACTCGTGGGCGGGGTCGCTGTCGGCGGCGGACTACCGCGAGTTCGTCGCGCCGCACTCCCTCGCCGCACTCGAGGGGGTCACCGTGCCCCGCATCCACTTCGGCGTCGGCACCGCACACCTGCTTCCGGACATGCTCCTGGGCGGGCGAGCCGACGCGGTGGGCGTTGACTGGCGGACGCCGCTGGACGAGGCCGCACGCATCGTCGGGCCCGACGTCACGCTGCAGGGGAACATCGATCCCGCGCTGCTGGCGGCGCCCTGGCCGGTGCTGTCGGCGCACGTCCGCGACGTCATCGCCCGCGGCGGCGCCGCCCGTGCGCACATCCTCAACCTCGGGCACGGCGTGCCGCCCGAAGCCGATCCCACGGTGCTGACCCGCATCGTCGCCCTCGCCCACGGGGAGGACGCATGAGCGACGCCGTAGACCTCGTCGCGCAGGCGCGCGACACCCGCATCGTCGTCGTCGGCGGCGGTGTCGCGGGCCTGGTCGCGGCGCTCGAATGCGCGAAGGTCGGCATGCAGGTGACGGTGCTCGAAGCGTCGGACCGCCTCGGCGGCGTCGTCCGCTCCGCCGACGTCGACGGGGTGACCGTCGACGTCGGCGCCGAGAGCTTCGCCACGCGCGGGGGCACGGTCGCGGCGCTGGTGACCGAACTGGGGCTGCAGCACGCCGTGGTCGCGCCGGGCGCGGCCGGCGCCTGGGTGGCCGGCCTTCCGGGCGGGGCCGCGGCGCCGCTGCCCGCCGGCGGGATCCTCGGGATTCCCGCCAACCCGTTCTCGGACGACGTTCGGCGCGTCATCGGCTGGCGCGGCGCGTGGCGGGCCTACCTCGATCGCCTCCGCCCCCCACTGACGATCGGCCACGAGCGCAGCCTCGGCGCCCTCGTGCGCCGCCGCATGGGCACGGCCGTGCTCGAGCGGCTCGTTGCCCCCGTGACCACCGGCGTGTACTCCGCACGCCCCGACGACATCGACGTCGACCTCGCCGCCCCGGGCCTCAACAACGCCCTCACCCGCACCGGTTCGCTGTCGGGCGCCGTGGCGCAGCTGCGTGGCGGCCGCGCCGTCGTGCCCGGCCAGGCGGTGCAGGGACTCGCCGGCGGCATGACCCGCCTCGTGGATGCGCTCGTCGAGCGGCTGACCGAACTGGGCGT
>NZ_JANJFJ010000639.1:0-1455 GCF_024626565.1 Microbacterium sp. zg.Y909 | reverse complement strand
CCGCCGCCGGCCCCGCCTCGTCGCGACCGCACGACGCCATCGACTCATGGGACGACCTGTCGCGCGGCTCGGACCCGACAGCCTGACCCCGCTAGACTGAGGAAGGCATGCGGCCGCCCTGCCGCCTGCGTACGCGAAGGAGACAGATGAGCAACCACATCGGCGACCCCGGCCACGGACACTCCCCGGCAGCGTGGACCGCCGTCGTCATCATGCTGCTCGCGTTCGTGCTGGGCACCCTGTTCTTCTGGCTCGACATGCCGGCGCTCGTCTGGGCCTCCGCCGGTCTGCTCGTCGTCGGCGCCATCGTCGGCTGGGCCATGTCCAAGGCCGGCTACGGAGCCTACGGCGACAAGTACGCCTCGAAGCAGCATTGAGCATGCTCGCGGGCCTGACCGCCGGCGCGGTCGAGGACGCCGAGGAGCGCGCGCTGCGGCGACCGCTCGCCGAGGTGGAGAAGCTCGCGCTGTCGCAGCCTGCGCCGCGTGCCGCCCTCGACGCGCTGGCACCAGCGGACCGCGTGAGGATCATCGCCGAGGTCAAGCGCGCGAGCCCCTCTCGCGGCGACCTGGCGGCGATCCCCGATCCCGCCCACCAGGCCTCGCTCTATGAGACCGGGGGAGCGAGCGCGATCTCGGTGCTGACCGAAGGGCGCCGCTTCAAGGGCAGCCTCGCCGACCTCGAAGCGGTCAAGGCCGCCGTGTCGGTGCCGGTGCTGCGCAAGGACTTCATCGCGACGCCCTATCAGGTGCTCGAAGCACGCGCCTCGGGGGCCGACCTCGTGCTGCTCATCGTCGCAGCCCTCGAGCAGCCCCTGCTGGCGCAGCTGCACGCTCTCGTGCTCGAGCTCGGCATGACGCCGCTGGTCGAGACGCACTCGCTCGACGAGGTGCACCGCGCCGCAGACGTCGGCGCCCGGCTGATCGGCGTGAACGCCCGCGACCTGTCGACCTTCGACCTCGACCGCGACCTCTTCGGCCGGCTCGCCGAGCACATTCCGGCGGATGCCGTGAAGATCGCCGAGTCCGCCGTTCTCACCCCTGCCGACGTCGCGCACTATCGCGGCGCCGGCGCCGACGTGGTCCTCATCGGGGAGGCGCTGGTCACCGGCGACCCCGTGTCGACCCTCACCGCTTTCCTGGAGGCCGGCTCATGAGTCTGCGCGACGCTGCAGGGCCCTATTTCGGCGACTTCGGCGGGCGCTACATGCCCGAGTCGCTCATCGCCGCGATCGACGAGCTGACCGCGGTATACGAAGCGGCCAAGACCGACCCCGCGTTCGAGGCGGAGTTCCAGAGCCTGCTGCGCTCGTACGCCGGGCGCCCGTCGCCTCTCACCGAGGTGCCGCGCTTCGCCGAGCACGCCGGCGGCGCCCGGGTCTTCCTCAAGCGCGAGGACCTCAACCACACCGGGTCCCACAAGATCAACAACGTCATCGGTCAGGCGCTGCTCACC
>NZ_JANJFJ010000638.1:0-1455 GCF_024626565.1 Microbacterium sp. zg.Y909 | reverse complement strand
GCGGTCACGACGCGCCGTGCGCGGCTGATGTGCGGCATCCAAACCCCCGAAAAGTCTCCCTACGATTCAAACACACCCCGGCGTCCGCCCCCGTACGGCTCACCTAGCCTGGGGTCATGCCGCATACCTTCGACGACGCCACCCTGGTGGGCGTGCTCCGGCACATGAACGACGACCACACCGACGACAGCCTGCTGATCGCGCGCGCATCCGGGTGCCCCGACGCCGTACAGGCGACCATGGCCGGCTTCGACGGCGACGGCGGCGACTGGGTGGCCGTGCGGGCCGACGGGTCGGCACGGTCGGTGCGCGTGGGGTGGCTCCACGCGCCCATCGCCGAGCGCCGCGACGTTCGCCGCGAGATCGTGGCCCTGTACGACGCCGCTTGCGCCGCGCTCGGGGTCGAACCGCGGCCCCACAGCTGACAGCGGCCCAGACAACCGGATGCCACCTGAATAAAAAGCTTCAGGTTAGCTGAGCCTTGGTCATACGATGAGGGCATGTCCGAGCCGATCGCCTTCTCCACCGCACTGCGCGAGCGTTCCACCGGCGCCCACTCCGGCAGCGAGAGCGCGGGATTCATGGCCGACCTCATCAAGGGCGATGGCACCCGCGAGGATTACATCGCCCTCGTCGCGCAGCACTGGTTCATCTACGAAGCCCTCGAGGCGGCCACTGAACGCATGAAGGCCGATCCGGTGGCATCCGTGTTCATCAGCGACCGTCTCACGCGCCTGCCCGCCCTCGAAGCGGACCTCGAGTTCCTGCTGGGCGCCGACTGGCGCACGCAGATCCAGCCGCTGCCGACGACGCAGCGCTATGTCGAGCGCATCCGGGCGGTCGGTGCGACCTGGGCCGGGGGCTTCGTCGCCCACCACTACACCCGATACCTCGGCGACCTCTCCGGAGGCCTGTTCATCGGCCGGCTGATGGCTCGCCGGTTCGGCTTCGAGACGAACGGCATCGGGTTCTACCTCTTCGACGCGATCGCCGACCCGAAGGCCTTCAAGGACGTCTATCGCGAGCAGTTGGATGCCGCACCGTGGGACGACGCCGAGAAGGAGCGCGTCATCGCCGAGGTGCTGCAGGCCTACCGGTTCAACACCGAGCTGTTCGAGGATCTGGCCCGCGCGAAGGCCGGCATCCTCGTCGCCTGACCCGCCGGGCACGCCCCGCCGCGACGGCGCCGTCAGGCGCGCGGGCGCATGAAGCGACGCACGTCCGGATCGACGCGGATGTCGCTGGGGCGCAGCGGCCGGGTCAGGTACAGCCCCTCGAGGCTCGTCAGCCGCGACAGTGCGACGTAGGTCTGGCCGGGGGCGAAGGCGCCCGAGCCCAGGTCGATGATCGCGCGCTCGTAGGTCTTGCCCTGCGACTTGTGGATCGTCACGGCCCACGCCAGCCGCAGCGGGAACTGCGTGAACTCCGCGACGATGTCGCGGGAGAGCGCCTTGG
>NZ_JANJFJ010000637.1:0-1457 GCF_024626565.1 Microbacterium sp. zg.Y909 | reverse complement strand
ATCTACCACCACACCGAGTGGCAGACCGATCCGGTGACCCCGTCGCGGCTGGCATCCGAGCTGGGGCTGGCTCCCTCGAGTGTCACCGAGATGGTGCAGAAGCTCGCCTCCCAGGGGCTTGTCACCCACCGCCCGTACGGCCCCGTGCAGCTCACCGACGAGGGGGTGCGCCGCGCGGCGGGCGTCATCCGTCGGCATCGCCTGGTCGAGACGTGGCTCGTGCGCGAGTTCGGCTACGCCTGGGACGAGGTCCACGACGAGGCCGAGGTGCTCGAGCACACCATCAGCGACCGGCTTCTCGAGGGCATCGCCGCCCGCCTCGGCCACCCCCGCTTCGATCCGCACGGCGACGCCATTCCGGATGCCGACGGCACGGTGCACCGGGAACCTTTCGTGCTGGTGGCGCGGGCCGCCCCCGGACACCGCGGCCGCGTGCTGCGCGTGAGCGACCGTGATCCGGCGCTGCTGCGGGCGTGCGAAGAGGCGGGCCTCGACGTGGGGCACACGATCGCCGTGGTCGGCGACGGCACCGTCTCGGTCGACGGCTCCCCCGCGATCGCCCTGCCTGCCGGTGCGGCGGACGCGATCTGGGTCACCGCCTGACCCGCGTCAGCCGCGCACGCGCCGCCGGGTGCCCGCGGCTTGCTCGAACGGCCAGGCCACGCGGGTGGCCGCCTCGCAGAACTCCCACAGGCGCGCCGCCCGCTCCTGGTCCCGCGTGATCTTCGACGAGATCGCCTTGCGTGGGGCGCCGCGGGCGATGAGACCCGGACCCCAGAACGACCCGTTCTCGGCGTCGCGGTCGACCAGCGCCCGCACGAGCGGCCAGGCGCCGCGCTCCTTGGACTGCGCGACCGCCGCCTGCAGGTTGGCGGTGAACCGCTTCGCGCGGGTGGGCTCGTTGACCCCCTGGATGCCGCGGGTGCGGCCGCTGGTGGAGTATCCGGGGTGGGCGACGAGGCTCTCCACCGCGACGCCCGCGTCGGCCAGCCGCCGGGCGGCCTCGAAGCCGACCGCGGCGGTCATGACCTTCGACTGCACGTAGGCCCGCCAGCCGGTGTAGCCGGACTCGAGTTCCGGGTCCTCGGGGTCGTACGACCACAGCGATGTCGCCATGCTCCCCACCCACACCATGCGCCCGCCGGCGGCGGCCAGCGAGGGCAGCAGCTCTCCGGCCAGGGCGAAGTGACCGAGGACGTTGCTGGCGAGCACCACTTCGTGCCCGTCGGCGGTGAGCTCGCGGGTCTTCGGCGGGTGCACGATGCCGGCGTTCAGCAGCAGGCCGTCGAGTCCGCGGCGGCCGCGGGCGGTCGCCGCGGCGGCTCGGACGGAGCCGAGGTTGCTCGTGTCCAGCAGCAGCGTCTCGACGGTGGCGGGCGTGGCATCCGTCACCTGACGCAGCACCGCCGCGCGGGCGGCCGCGAGCCGGTTGGGATTGCGGCCGGTCATGACCACGT
>NZ_JANJFJ010000636.1:0-1461 GCF_024626565.1 Microbacterium sp. zg.Y909 | reverse complement strand
GGCAGAAGCGGTTGCGCGATGCGCAGGACAATCGGCCACAGCGCGACGACCGCGAGTGCGGCTACGCCGAGCGGGCGTCGCGCCACGACGCTCGCTTCCTTCGAGCGCCCTATCGCGAACAGCAGGATCGCGGCCGCGAAGACCGCCTCGCGCGTGATCGTGAGGAAGGAACCGGCATACGGAAGGGAGTACTGCAGCATCCCGATCACGCCGCACAGGACGAGGGCGACGCCACCGATCGTCCAGGTCATCCTCACCGCTCGCATGCTCCGACCCTAGAGGCGGATGAGCGTCCCGCACGCTACTTGTTTTCGTTCATCCATTCGTCGAGCCGGGTTCGGTGTTCGGGACACAGGTTCTCCACCGCTGCGGCAAAGATGCGCCCCCACTCCGTGGCGCCGTCTGAGCCTTCTGCAACGCGGCCATCGAAAACTGTCGTGAGCGCGTTCGTCGCCACGGCGTCGCATGCCTCGAAGCCCTTCGAAACCAAGTCGCCACTCGAATGGGCTGCGCGCAGGGCCGGGGCACTGTCGTCGAGAGCCCTGAGGTAGTCCTCTTCGGGGTTCGCGGCGCACCCCGTGAGCTGAAGCGAAAGAGCGACGGCGACCGCGATCCCGATGCCGCGAGTCCTGCGGGCCAGTATCGACGTGGGTTGCGCGGCGTCCCGAGAGCGACCGTCTGCCGCCCCGGTCACGGACGCGTACCTCCGGGCACCGGCACGGCCTCGGGCACCCATCGCAGGATGTCTCCCGGCTGGCAGTCGAGCACTCGGCAGATCGCGTCGAGGGTTGAGAATCGCACCGCCTTCGCGCGGCCGTTCTTCAGCACGGAGACGTTGACCGGCGTGATGTCGATCGCGGCGGCGAGTTCGGACACACTCATCTTCTTCTTGGCGAGCTCGACATCGAGGTCGACGATGATCGGCATCACACCACCTCCGCCATGTCCTGCCGCAGCACCGTCGCCTGCCGCAGGAGCTTGCGCATGACCAGGATCACGAGGGCGAGCCCGACGATGGTGATCAGCGCGATGGTGCCGGTCAACGCGAGGAACGGGCTCCCCGCCTGCGCCTCGCCGATGACCGCCATCCCGACGACGACGATCACCCCTGCTGCTCCGACCGCGGCGATGATCGCGTCGACCCAGCGGAACGAGTGCGCGTCGAACACGCTGTCCCGCGAGACCAAGGTGAGCAGCCGCCACACGCACACCAGCACCACTTGGCCGCACGCCAGCAGCGCGCCCACGAGCATGACGCCGGGTGCCTCGAGGTGAGCGAACTCGGGTGCGGTTTTCGCGAACCCTGCCGCGATCATCGGCACCACCCAGACCTGACATATCCCGGCGGACGCGAACAGCACGACGATCAACGCCTTCGTCACCGCAATGAGGGGAGATCTCATGACTGCACCTATCGTCGATCGTTAGCTTCGTATCGAAAAACGATCGTAGGGGCTCGCG
>NZ_JANJFJ010000635.1:0-1520 GCF_024626565.1 Microbacterium sp. zg.Y909 | reverse complement strand
CTCATCAACTCGCCGGACATCTCGCTGATGGGCTGGAGCGTCGACGGGTAGACGTTCTGCCACGCCTGCAGCAGCGGGTCCTCGGTGTCCCACGCGTAGAGGGTGACCGACCCGTCGTAGGCGTCGACGGTGGCCTTGACCGAGTTGCGGATGTAGTTGATGTTGTCCAGCGCCACCGTCGGGGTGGGGTTGGTCGTATCCGAGATCGCGTCGCTCAGGCTCACCGTGCTCGAGTACGGGTAGTTGGCACTGAGGGTATAGCCGTCGACGATCCAGACGATCCGGCCGTCCACGACGCTCGGGTACGGATCGTTGTCGAGCTCCAGGTACGGTGCGGCCTTCTCCACGCGGCTCAGCGGATCGCGGTCGTAGAGGATCTGCGAGTCCTCGTTGATGGCGTCGGAGAACAGCAGGTCCGTCGCCTGGAACTTCAGGGCGTAGATGAGGCGGTTGAACATGTTGCCCACGCTCGGGCCGCCGTCGCCCTCGAAGGTCGTCTTGGTCTCGTTGGCGCCGTCTTCGCCGCTGGGGTAGTCCAGCTCGATCGGGGCACGGTCGGCGGGGGCGCCGACGATGGAGTACGTCGGCGAGTACTCGCCGAAGTAGACGCGGGGCTCGAAGCCGTCGCCGAGGTCGGAGAGCTCACCGGTGACGGGGATGCCGCGCTCGATGAACACCGGGTTGCCGTCGGCGGTGCGCTCGTTGCCCTTGGCGGCGACGAGGCCGTAGCCGTGCGTGTAGACGAGGGTCGTGTTGTACCACGACGCCGCGTTTCCGAGCTGGGCGAGGTTGAGCTCGCGCACCGACACGACGGTGTCCTGCGACTGGCCGTCGATCTGGTAGCGGTCCACGTCGAGCGGGTCGGTGAACTGGTAGTACGAGCGGTACTGCTCGATCTGGCGCACCGTCGGGTTGATGATCGCCGGGTCCATGATGCGGATGGATGCCGTGGTATCGGCGTCCTCGCGCAGCTGCCCGGGCTCGACGTCGGTGACGGCCTCGAAGTCGGTGCGCTCGAGGGCGTCGATGCCGTAGGCGGCCTTCGTGGCCTCGAGGTTGCGCTCGAAGTACGGCATCTCCAGCGTCTGCTGGTTCGGCCGCACCTGCACGTTGAACACGAACCACGGGTAGGCGACGCCCACCACGAGGGACGACACGATCAGCAGCGCGGTCGCGATCAGGGGGTAGCGCCACCGGCCGATGATGGCGGTGACGAAGAACAGCACCGCGACGAGCGCGGCGATGACGGCGAGGATCGCCTGACCGGGGATGATCGCGTTGACGTCGATGTAGCTGGCGCCGGTGATGCGGTCACTGTCCTGCACGAGGTTGCGGTAGCGATCCAGCCACAGGCTCGCCGCCTGCACGAGCAGGTAGAGACCGGCGAGGATGGCGAGCTGGATGCGCGCCGACTTGGAGATGCGCAGCTCCCGCTGCCCCACGCGCACGGATCCATAGAGATACGACACGACGGCCGTGACCAGCAGGCACACCAGCAGCACCGCCGACACGAACCCGAC
>NZ_JANJFJ010000634.1:0-1530 GCF_024626565.1 Microbacterium sp. zg.Y909 | reverse complement strand
ATCTCCACCTCGGCCAGGTGCTCGCGGTGCAGGATGGCGGGTGGCGCGTGGTCGACTTCGAAGGCGAGCCGCTGCGCCCCATGCCTGAGCGCGCGATCCCCGATCTGCCGCCGCGCGACATCGCCGGAATGCTGCGCTCGTTCGACTACGCCGGCGCGGTCGGAGGTGGACACGACGCGGCCGCGTGGGCACGCGCGTGCCAGTCCGCGTTCATCGACGCATACTCGAGCACCGCGGGAGCGGTCGAGCTCGACCCCGTGCTGCTGAAGGCGCTCGTACTCGACAAGGCGGTCTACGAGGCGACCTACGAGGCGCGCAACCGCCCGGACTGGCTGCCCGTGCCGCTCGCCGGTATCGACGCAGCTCTGGCCTGAGTCACTCCTCGACGGGAGCCGCGGGCGTGAGCAGCAGGAACATCGCGCCATAGGCCGGCAGCGAGACCGAGAAGCTCCGCAGATCGTCCACTCGTCCGACGGTCTCCCCCGACGCCGCGTCGACGACCTCGCTGCCGGGCACGAGCTGCTCGGACCGCACGGTCCCCTCGGTCGGCTCGGCGGAGAAGTTGAGCACGGTCACCTGAGTGGCGGCATCCGCCTCGGCGTCGCCGTCGTCCAGGCGGTGAACGAGCACGAGCATGCCGGCGTGAGCGACCTCGGGGATGTCCACCTGGGTGGCCGTGGCGATGCCGTGCTCGCGCCGCAGGTCGAGGATTGCGGCCAGGCCCGAGGCGAACGAATCCGGGTCGTCGAGCTGCGCGGGCAGCGGGCCGTAGAGGGCGCGTCCGCGCGGCATCCCCGCCGCCGAGCGCGTCGCCTGCGGGTCGGCGTCGAGCAGATCGTGCGCACCGCGCTCGATCCACCGGGTGTCGCCGGCCGCCAGCAGGTCGGCGACCTCCTCGCTCGGGATGGTGAGCATGCCCACGAGATCCCAGCCCGAGAGGGCGAAGACGCCGGGCTGCCACGCGTTGTACGCGCAGAGCAGCAGATGCGCGTCGCGGATGGCCGGAACGTCGGTCTCTTCGATGTCGGCGAGTCGTTCGATGCCCCGCGTCGCCGCGATGAGCGAGGTGCTGGTGCAGGCGATGCCGTTCTGCGTGAAGACGCGGTTGTAGTCCGCCTTGCCGGTCAGGCTCTCGGTGAGCTCAGCCCGCACCACCTCGGCGAGATGACCGCCGGTGATCTCCTCGCCGCGGAAGCGGTAGAGATCGTCGCCGTGCCGCGTCGCCCAGTGCACGAGCTCATAGGTGAGCTCGTCGTGGTTCTGCATCCCGTGCACCAGCTGCACCGGCTGGACGCCGAGCTCGAGCGATGTCCGCAGCGCGAGCCGCAGGAACTCCGTCTGCCCTGTCGCCAGAGCGTGGTGATAGCCGGGACGACCGACGAAGTCGTAGGAGAGATCGGCTCCGACGGCTGCGGTGTCGCGGATGTCCTCCATCGTGAGGTTGAGCTCCTGGAAGGTGAACCCGCCGACTTTGCGCACCATGCCGGCGATGATGTGGTTCGCGGCGTGCGAGAGCGGATGCCCCTCCGA
>NZ_JANJFJ010000633.1:0-1530 GCF_024626565.1 Microbacterium sp. zg.Y909 | reverse complement strand
CGTGCGGGCGCTGCTGCGCAGCTCCGCGAAGTCCAGTTTCAGATCGACCATGGCCGTTCTCCCTCCCGCTCAGACGACGAAACGGGGCCGGCCGAAAAGGACCGGCCCCGCTTCTGGGACTGTGATCAGCCGATCGAAGAGGCCAGCTGCTCGTCCGTGGACTGCAGCGCCGAAGCGGCCTTCTCGAGGAACTGCGCCATGCCGTCGATGCCCTGCACGGTGCGCTGGGCGCCGGAGGTGAACTGCTCGTAGGAGGAGTCGAAGGCACCCGAGGCGCGGGTCGTGGTGAAGCCGTCCTGCACGAGCTGGCTGACCAGGGAGCGCAGCTCCTGCAGCTTGCCCTCCAGGTCGGACTGGCCCGCACGCAGACGGTTCGCGGCGCTCTGCATCTGGTCGTACGTGACGTTGAGGTTCGCCATTGTCTCACTCCTTGTGTCCGGAAGCGGCAGTTCCTCTGCCGACATGTTCAACCTATGGGACCGCTATGGCGTCGGCCAATGGGGAGTACTCCCCATCTTTCGGGGCCGCCTCGCCGACGAGCGGGAACTGCACCCGCACCGTCTTGCCGCTGGCGGCGAGCATGGCGCGGCCGACGGGGAATTCGCGCTTGAGCAGCCGCGGGAACGCCGTCTTGAGCACCACCTCGCCGTCGTGCGTGTCCGGCTGCAGCACCACACCGCGGCGGGCCGATTTGATGTCGCCCAGCAAGCCGAAGCCCGTGGTCCAGTCGCTCGTCTCGCCCTCGGCGACGAGCAGGCCGTCGCCGCGCTTGACCCGCTTGGCGAAGTCCGACAGCGGCATCTCGGCGAGGGAGGTCGCGTACTCCGAGGCGCCTTCGAGGAAGACCGCGACTCCTTCGAGTCCCCGCTCGTCCTGCAGGATGCTGTCGATGAGCCGGCTCGCCGAGCCGCCGTCGACGGCGCTGTCGTCCCAGGCCACGGCATCGCGCAGCGGCGACCGCGCGCTGCCGATGTAGTACCGCCGCACGGCGGGGTTCGCCCGCCGTACCGCCTCTGCCATGGCGTGGAGCGCATTCGAGCGGCCGCTCTGCGGGGCGCCCGCCAGCACGAAGAGCCCGTTGGGGTCGAAGGCGATGGGACCGAGCGTGTCGCCGGACAGACCCAGCACCGGGCGGCCGTCGAGGTGGGGCGGCAGGTCGTCCATGCCGAACGCCTCGGGCAGCGCCCGGACCGGCGGCGCTTCGGCGCGGTCCTGTCGGCGCATGGCTTCGGCGAACTCGCCGATCGCCTGCGCCTGGGCGCGCGGGTCGGTCGTGCCGGCGATGACGGCGATCTGCGTCTCGAGCCCGTCGACGATGGCACGACCGGCGACCGACTCGGGCGACAGCACGTCGCGGGGAGCCCCGACCATCGCGTAGGCGTCGGAGTCCGACAGGCGCAGCACCACACGCTTCTGGATGGTGGACTGCAGCGCCGTGGGCACAGCCTGGCCGCGGTCGGCGGTGAGTGCGACGTGGATGCCGACCGAGCGGCCGTCGGTCATGATCTGCTGGAACACCTGGTACGCGTC
>NZ_JANJFJ010000075.1:0-15459 GCF_024626565.1 Microbacterium sp. zg.Y909 | reverse complement strand
CGTACAGGTGGCGGTCCAGCACGATGAGGCCCTCGTGGTTGAGGTCTGCCACATCATCGGCGGTCGGACTCCACTCCGGAAGGAACCAGCGCGTGGCCATGACGTCGGTCTGCAGCGCGCGCGTCGCGGCGGTGGCGGGGAGGAAGACGACCTCCGCGGCATCCGCGTCTTCAGCCTGCGTCATGACGCCGGTGATCGTGAAGGATGCCGCCGGCTCGGTGAGCACCAGTTCGTCACCGATGGCGGCGCCGAGGCGCTCGAGGGCGCCGGGGGACACCATCGCCTCGCGCGCACCGCGGGGCGCGTGGCCCTCGTGGATCTCGAAGCGCCCATCGAGGACGGGGTCCCACGCGTCTCCGATGACGGCGGCGAGCGCACCGGTACCGCCCGCGGTCTCGGCGGTGACGGCGCCCTCGCCGATCTCGATCGCGTCGAGCCCGCGAGGCAGCAGCGGCGCGGCGCTCTCCGGCATCGGCTGCTCCGCGTTCGCCGGGATGCCGGTCATGTCGTCGCGGTCGATCTCCCACCAGGCGGGCCGGTCGAGGTACTGCCGCAGCGACGGGTCGGGGCCGTGCACGACCGCCACCCAGCTATCAGCCTGGCCGAGCTCGGCGGTGAGCGTCTCTTCGGTCGTCGGGATGTGGCTGACGCCGAAGACGATGCCGCCGGAAACGAGCGCCATCGGCAGCGCGATGAGGGTCACCACGAGCAGGCTCGACGCCCAGGCGCGGCGCACCTGCCGCGACGCGAGGCGCAGGGCGGCGCGCAGGCGCGGCCCCGGCGAGCGGCGAACGGCGGATGGGCGGGCGGAGGGTTCGCCGGACGACGGCCCCGCGAGGTCGGGGGCCGGTGCGGTGACGGTCATCGGGCGTCGCTCAGCAGCGAGTCGGCGCCGGCGCGGCGGGATTCGTCGACGACGCGGCCGTCGCGCAGGAACACGATGCGGTCGGCCCAGGCGGCGTGGCGCGGCTCGTGCGTCACGAGGATGCCGGCGGCTCCGGCATCCACTCGGGAGCGCAGCATCTTCATGACCGCCTCGCCCGTCACCGAGTCGAGGGCACCGGTGGGTTCGTCGGCGAGGATCAGCCGGCGTCCGCCGACCACGGCGCGGGCGATGGCGACCCGCTGCTGCTGGCCGCCGGAGAGGTCGTCGGGGTAGGCGTCGAGCTTGTCCTCGAGACCGACGGCGGCGAGCGCATCCTTGCCGGCCCGGCGCGCCACCCGGGCCCGGAAGCCGTCGAGTTCGAGCGGCAGCGTGACGTTCTCCATGGCCGTGAGGGTGGGGATGAGGTTGAAGTCCTGGAAGACGAAGCCGAGCGACTGCCGCCGCAGCCGGGCGAGTTCGCGGGCGGATGACGTTGAGAGGTGCGTGCCCTCGACGATGACCTCTCCGGTCGTGGGCTGCTGCAGGCCGCCGGCGATCGAGAGCAGGGTCGACTTGCCCGAGCCGGATGCCCCCATCACGGCGACCAGTTCGCCGCGGGCGACGTCGAGGTCGACGCCCACGAGGGCGCTGACGGCGGTCTCGCCCACGCCGTACTGCTGCGTGACTCCGACCAGGCGCAGAACCGGGCCGGTCGTCGCGGCGGTCATCGCGCTGACTCTGCCGTGGTGGCGGCGGCCTTGGCGGGGCGGCCCCGCTTGGGCTTGTCGGTCGACAGCTCCAGCGCCATCGCGTGGCGCGGATGCATCGCGAGACGCTGCTCGGTGTGATCGAGCCAGCGCACCTCGGCCTCGGCGGTGAAGATCATCGCGTCGACGACCAGCGACCAAGCCAGCTCCTCCGGCCCGTTCGGGTCGGCCCCGGCATACTTCGCGCGCTGCAGTTCCTGCAGCTGGGCGAGCGATGCGCGGCGCTGCGTCTGGATCACCTCCGCGACGTCCACGCCCGGGAGGGTCGCGGCGACGGCGAGCTTGATCGCGAGTTCGTCCCGCGTGCCCTGGCCTCGTTCCACCGGGGAGCCGAGCCAGGCGCGCACCTCGGCCCGGCCGGCATCCGTGATCTGCCAATACACGTGACCCTGCTCGTCGATGTCGCCCTTCTCGACGAGGCCATCGCGCTCGAGGCGGTCGAGGGTGTTGTAGATCTGGCCCACGTTGAGCGGCCAGGTCGAGCCGGTGCGCCGGTCGAACTCGGCTCGCAGCTGGTAGCCGTAGCAGGGGCCCTGGTCGAGGATCGCCAGCAGGCTCTGTCGTACCGACATCGTTTCTCCGATCAATGCATACCGCGTATGTGATTTCTGAGTATATACATACTTGGTATCGCCACCATCGGCTGGGGCGGGGTTACCGTGGGAGAGCGGGAGGTGGAGATGAGCGAGGATCCCCGGCTGGATGCCGCGCGATACCGCGTCGACAAGCTCCAGCGCGAGATGGATGCCGAGGTGGAGGGCGAGGCCCCCGCAGAGCCGGAAGCCGCACCGCTGGAGGCGGACCATGTGCGATCGAGCGCAGGCAGCTCGATGGCGACCGACCGCGCGGCCTTCGTCGAGACGTCGATCCAGCAGGCTATCCGCCGGGGCGAGTTCGACGACCTGCCCGGGGCGGGCAAGCCGCTCGAAGGGCTCGGCGCGCAGCACGACCCGGACTGGTGGATCCGCCGCAAGATCCAGACCGAGAAGCTCACCGGTCTCGGGCCGCCGTCCCTGATGCTCCGCACCGAGCACGCCGAGTTCAGCGAGCGCGCCGACGCGTTCTTCCGGGAGCAGGAGGTGCGCGACTACGTCGCGGACTTCAACCGACGCGTGATCGAAGCGCGACGCCAGCTGCAGGGTGGCCCGCCGGTCGTCACGCCGCTGCACGACGTCGAGGAGGAGGTGGCCGCCTGGCACGAGCGCCGCGCGGCACGGCAGGCCGCGGCGTCCGCCCCTGCCGACGGCGACGCCGCGCGCCCGCGCCGGCGCTGGTGGCGGCGCCCACGCCCGTGACGCGCGGCGCACCCCGCGCCGGCGCGCACGCGCCTCGGTCGTCACGAAAGGCCCGGTCACGGGGCCGCAACGGCACGTTTGCGACGACCGAAGCCACTCGCACCCGGCGCCCCGGACGCCCGCTCCGGCACGGGGACCAGCACCGGGGAAGGTAACCTTGCGGGCGATGACTTCCCCCGATTCTCCCGACTCCCCCTACATCGTGGCCACCGACGGAGCCTGCAAAGGCAACCCCGGACCGACAGGATGGGCGTGGGTCGCCGCCGACGGGCATTGGGCCGCGGGGGCCATCCCGCAGGGCACGAACAACGTCGGCGAGCTGATGGGGCTGCTGAAGGCGATCACCGACCACCCGGATGTGGCGAATCTGCACATCCAGGCCGACTCGAAGTACGCGATCGACACCTACCAGTCCTGGATGGACGGCCACCGCCGCCGCGGCTGGAAGACCTCCACGGGCTCCCCCACGAAGAACCGCGACCTGCTCGAGCAGCTGATCGTCGCCCGCGACGCCCGCCGCGCGGCCGGCCTTCCCGACGTCGTGCTCGAGCACGTGCGCGGTCACCGCGGGCACGTGCTCAACGAGTGGGCCGACGAGCGCGCCGTGCGCGCGGCCGAGCACGCGGCCAAGGGCATCGCGAGCGCCTGGTCCTCACTCGGCGGCAAGGAAAAGCTCGACGTCGCCGCCGCCCCGGCCAAGAAGCGCTGACGCCCGAGCGGATGCCGCGGCATCCGCCTCACCAGTTCGATACGTACAGCGACACCTCCTGGTCGACGGCCTTCCGCGCCAGCGGCAGACCCGTCTCGACCGCCTGCCCGATGCGGGCGCGCACCTGCGGCGAGCGCAGCGCGTACCCGTCGAAGTCGGCGGCGCTGGCGTAGACGCCGACGGGCAGCGTCAGCGCCTGGAAGAAGCCGAACAGCGGCCGCAACTGGTGTTCCAGGATGAGCGCGTGCCGATCGCCGCCGCCGGTGGCCGCGAGCAGCACGGGGGTGCCCACCAGCGCGTACTGCTCGACGAAGTCGAACAGGTGCTTGAAGAGTCCGGTGAACGACGCCCGGTAGACAGGCGATGCCACCACCAGCAGGTCGGCCGTCTCGATGTCGCGGAGGGCCTGCTGCGCCGGGGCGCCCAGCTGCTCCCGGGTGAGGGCGCCGGCGAAGGATCCGCCGAGGTCGGCGACCTCGATGATGCGGGAGCTCGTCGGCACCCGGGCCGACACGGCATCCATGATCGCCGAAAGCAGCACCGTCGTCTTGCTCGGCGCCTGCAGGGCACCGGACACGCCCACCACCCGCAGCGGCGACATGGAGTCCGGCGCGCTCACCGGCGCGACCGCTCCGCGCCGACGAGATCGAAGCCGAACTCCACCGGCAGCGGCAGTTCGCCCGGACCGCCGCTGCGCTGCGCGAGCCCTCCGAGCGCCCGGGCGACCGCCACATTCAGCGGCGCCGCAACGCCGGCGAGCCGCGCCAGCAACGCGACCTCCCCGCTCAGGTGGTCCACCTCGCTCGAGGCACCCTGGGCGAAGCTCTGCCAGACCGCGCCGTGCCGGGGATCGTGCCCCGGCACCTCGCCGACCTGTAGCCGCGCGCCGTCCCACGACGGTGCGATCGCCAGCCCTGCGGCGGCGAAGACCGCGCGGGCCTCGGCGGCGAGGGCGGCGGCGGCATGCTCGGCCTGCTCGATCGTCGCGTCGAAGACGTCCACCACGATGCCGAGGCTCGCGACCAGCTTTCGGCGCTTGGCCGCCGCGATGTCAGGCTCGACGGATGCCGCGAAGCCCGCCGCCGCGAGCGCCAGCCGGTGCCGCTCCTCCTGCGAGGGCAGCGGCCGGGGAAAACCACCCAGCCACGCCGCACCGACGATCGGGTGCGCCGCGGCGACCACCACGCCGGGCTCGGCGAGGGCAACCGGGGCACCGATCGAGACCCCGACGACCGTGTCGAACCGGCGAAGGGCGGTGCGCTCCGCGGCCAGGCCGTTTTGCAGGGTGAGGATCGGAAGGTCCGCGACGACCCCGCGGCCGTCGACGAGCGGGGTCCAAGCGATCGCGGCGAGGGTCTCTTCCACGTGCTGCGCCCGCACGGCCAGCACCAGGGTGTCGGCGGCCGTCGGCCGGGCCACGGCGACGGAGCCGACGACCTCGACCGGCACCGTCTCATCACCGTGGGGCCGGCGAACGCGCACTCCGTCGCGGGCGATCGCGGCGCGGGCGGACTCCCGTGCCACCAGCACGACGGGAACCTGGGCGAGCGTCCATTGCGCGGCGAGCAGCCCCCCGACTGCGCCCGCGCCGACGACGATGTAGCGGCTCATGAACGCCCGCCCGGCTGGGACCCGACCGCCACCGGGCGGTCGGGATGGTTGGACCACTGGCTCCACGAGCCCGGATACAGGTGCGCCTCGTACCCCGCGAGGGTGAGCGCGAACGCGGTGTGCGCGGCGGTGACCCCCGAGCCGCAGTACACCCCGACCGGCGCGTCATCGGTCACCCCGAACTCCGCGAAGCGCTCGCGCAGCGCCGCGTGATCGAGAAAGCGGCCCTCGGCATCGACGTTGCCGGTCGTGGGCGCGTTGAGCGCTCCCGGAATGTGCCCGGCGCGCGGGTCGATCGGCTCCGCGTCTCCGCGATAGCGCTCCTCGGAACGCACGTCCAACAGCACCCCGCGCTCGGGGAACGCGGCCGCGGCGGCCATCGTCAGTCGGGGCAGGATGCCGCGGCGAAGCGTCACGCTGCCGGGGACCGGCACGACGCTGCCCCCCTCGAGCGGATACCCGGCAGCCGTCCAGCCCGAGAGCGCACCATCGAGGATGCGGACGTCCGCGATGCCGGCGTCGGTCAAGAGCCACCACGCGCGTGCGGCGGCGAAGGACGAGAGGTCGTCGTAGACCACGACCGTGTCGCCGTCGTCGATGCCCCACCGCCGCGCCGCCTCGCCCAGCTGCGCGGTCGGCGGCAGCGGGTGGCGGCCATCCGTCGGCTCCCCACGCCCGGCGAGCTCGCGGTCGAGATCGACGTAGACCGCCGTGGGGATGTGCCCGGCGCGGTACTCCACCCGCCCGTCGGGGCGGTCCAGGCGCCAACGCACGTCGAGGACCCGCACCGGCTCCTCACGCTCGAGCAGCTCGGCGAGGTCATCGGGACTGATGAGAAGGGACATGGTTCTCCCGGGTGTCGGTCGCCCGCGGCGAGGCGCAGCGGACGTGGCGGTGCGCCCAGGCTAAGCAACGGCCCGCGTGCGCGTCACGTGTCGCGGGCAAGTGTGTCGATGGCTTTCGCCGTGTGACGCCCTGTGTCGGGGGAATGCCGCGTGGATGCCTCGGGGAAGCATTCCCGCCCCCAGGGTGTTGCCGGGGGTGTGGACTACGGACATGACCTGCTCTTCGGCACTTTCCTCACCCCTGCCGCGGCGAACCCGCAGCACGTGGTGCAGCTGACCCAGCTGAGCGAGCAGCTCGGCTACGACCTGGCCACCTTCCAGGACCACCCCTACCAGCCGCGGTTCCTCGACACCTGGACCCTGATGTCGTACGCCGCCGCCGCGACCTCGACCATCCAGATCTCCCCCAACGTGGCGAACCTGCCGCTGCGGCCGGCGCCGGTGCTGGCGCGCGCCGCGGCATCGCTCGACCTGCTCTCCGGCGGCCGGTTCAATCTGGGCCTGGGAGCGGGGGCGTTCTGGGACGCGATCGAGGCGATGGGGGTGCCACGGCTCACGCCCGGCGAGTCCGTCGAAGCCCTCAGCGAGGCGATCGATCTCATCCGGGAGCTCTGGGCGGTCGGCGAGCGCGGGGCGGTGCACGGCGGCGAGCACTATCCCGTGCACGGCGCCAAGCGGGGCCCCGCGCCCGCCCACGAGGTGCCCATCTGGCTGGGCGCCTACAAGCCCCGCATGCTGCGCCTCACCGGCCGCAAGGCCGACGGCTGGCTGCCGTCGCTGTCGTACATGCAGCCCGGCGACCTCGCCGCCGGCAACGCGCGCATCGACGACGCGGCCGCCGCCGCCGGGCGTCACCCGGGCGAGGTGCGGCGGCTGCTGAACATCTCCGGCCGCGAGAGCGCCGACCAACTCATCGAGTTCGCCCTGCAGGAGGGCATGTCGGCGTTCATCGTCAGCAGCGACGACCCCGCATTCCTGCAACGGTTCGCGTCGGAGACGATCCCCGTCGTGCGGGAGGCGGTCGCCGCCGAACGTGCCCGCACGGGCAGCGCCGCGCCGGGCCGCAGCGCCCGCGCGATCGCGCAGCGCCGGGAGGGCATCGCCTACGACGACCTGCCGGCATCTCTGCGTGAGACGGCGATCGAACCCGGCGACTTCGCGTACCGCACGGTCCGCTCCACCTATATGCGCGGCGGCTCGCCCGGCATCGTGCTGCAGCCCCGTGACGTCGGAGAGGTGGCGGATGCCGTCGCATTCGCCCGCCGGCATCGGCACCTCCCCTTCGGCATCCGCAGCGGCGGGCACGGCGTCAGCGGCCGCAGCACCAACGACGGCGGCATCGTCGTGGACCTCGGGGCGCTGTCGCAGATCGAAGTGCTCGACCCCGAGACCCGCCGGGTGCGGATCGGCCCGGGTGCGCGGTGGATGCAGGTCGCCCGCGCGCTCGAACCGCACGGGTGGGCCATCTCCAGCGGCGACTACGGCGGCGTCGGCGTCGGCGGACTCGCCACGGCGGGCGGCATCGGCTTCCTCGCCCGCGAGCACGGTCTGACGATCGACCGGATGGTGGCAGCCGACGTGCTGCTCGCCGACGGCACGGTGGTGCGCGCCAGCGCGGACGAGAACCCCGACCTGTTCTGGGCCGTGCGTGGCGCCGGGGCCAACGTCGGCATCGTCGTCGCGTTCGAGTTCGAGGCATCCCCCGTCGGCGACCTCGGCTGGGTGCAGCTCGCGTTCGATGCGACCGACACGGCCGGCTTCGTCCGCGGGTTCGGCGCGACGATGCAGGCGGCGCCGCGCGACGTCACGCTGTTCGCGATCCTGGCCCCTGCCCGGGCCGGGCAGCCTCCCATCGCGCAGGTTTACGGCGTGGTGGACAACCCGGATCCGGACACGATCATCGAGCGGCTGCAGCCCTTCGCGCAGATTGCCCCGCTGGTGGGGCAGTCCGTGCAGCTGTCGGCCTACGCCGCAGTCATGGCCAATGCGGCCGACACCGCGCACGACGGGCAGGGCGAACCCAGGTTCCGCTCCGGTCTGCTGCGCGACCTCGATGAGTCCGCCGACGCCATCGCGGCCCTCGTGGCCTCGGGGTCGAGCCCGTGGTTCCAGATCCGCTCCGTCGGCGGCGCGGTGGCCGACGTGGCCGCCGATGCGACCGCGTATGCGCACCGCGACGCCGCCTTCTCGGTCACCGCGATCGGCCGCGGTCCGGTCTTCGATCAGCTCTGGGACGCCGTCGCGACGCACTTCGACGGGCTGTACCTCAGTTTCGAGTCGCGCACCGACCCCGCGCTGATCGGCGAGGCGTTCCCGCCCGCCACCCTCGCGCGGCTACGGGACATCAAGCGCCGCTACGACCCGGAGGGCCTCTTCCGCGACAACTTCCCCGTCGCCTGACCCGTCCGCGTCCGCCCCGGGGCTGCTCGGGTGTCACGAATGGCGGGTGCCGCCGCGCGAGACGGTGCGAACGCGACACTCGAGCAGCTCGCGAGCGCGGGGGCTCAGGCGGGGGCGACGGGGTCGCCGAGCGACAGCATCAGCCGGTTCGCCCAGTTGAAGAACGCGGCGCCGTGCACGACGTCGGCGATCGCGAGGTCATCCAGGCCCGCCTCCCGCAGCCGCCGCACGTGGTCCACCGTCAGCGCCGAGGGCGTGCGGGTCAGGGCGACCGCCGCGGCGACGATCGCGTTCCACCGCTCGCCGAGGTCGGCATCGACCCCCTCGTCGAGCAGGCGCTGCACGTCGTCGGGGTTGCCGGAGTGGTGCGCGGCGAACCGGGAGTGCACCGACGCGCAGAAGACGCAGCCGTTGAGGCGGGATGCCGCCGTGGCGGCGAGCTCCCGCTCGGCGCGGGGCAGCCCACCGTCGGTGTTGTAGAAGATGTCCTTGTCGACGCGGGTGCGGGCGCCCAGGATCTCCGGGTCGCGCACCAGCAGGCGGAAGTAGTCGCTCGACGCACGTCCCCGGTCGACGAGGCCGGCGTGGTCCCGCTCGTCGAGGTCGGCGATGGGCTTCGGCTCGAGGTGCGGGGTCCAGCCGACGTGGTCGCGCGTGAACCGTTCGGGGACGGTGACGGTGGGCGTGTCGATGGTCATGCTGCGGCCTCCTCGGCGATGGTGCGCAGGCCGATCACGACCCGCTGCTGGAACGACAGGAACGCCACCAGCTGCGACAGGGTGACGACGGCGTCGACCGACCACCCGGCATCCGTCAGCGCGGCGAGCGCGGCGGCGTCCGCCTCGCGCGGGCGCACCACCAGGAGGTGGGTGTGCTCGAGGGCGGCGGCGAGCCGTTCGCCGACCGCCGCGCGCAGCTCGGCGGGCGCCTGCCAGCGCAGGCCCTCGGTGCTCTCGGCCTGCAGGCCGGGTTCGCGGTACCGGCCGAAGGGCCCGGGCGCGGCGGCTCGTGCGGCGGCGTCGATCACGGCGGCGGCGCGCTCGGGGGCGGTCTCGGTCGCGTGGGCCCGGTAGAACGCGGCGGTGGCGTCGTCGCCCGTGAGACGGGTGGCGAACGCGGCGATCAGCAGGCGGTCCGCGAGCGACACCTCGGTGTCGCCCCGCGGGACGAACAGCGCGGCGAAGCTCTCCTGGGCCTGGTCCCGGGTGACGGGACGCTGCCGGCGCAGCGCGTCGAGCGCGGAGCCAGGCGCGACGGCGGCGAGCTCGTCGATGACATCGGGCGGGAAGGCGGTCATACGGTGCTCCATTCGTGAGCGGCAGAGGCGGAGGCGGGGACGGATGCCGGGGTCGTCCAGCCCAGCGCGGGCGCGACCTCGGTGGCGAACAGCTCGATCGAGCGCAGGACGAGCTCGTGCGGCGCGTCGACGGAGTGCACTTGGAAGGCGACCTCGTCGGCACGGGCGATCACGGGGTCGGCGGCGAGCGACGCGGCGACGTCGTCGGGCCTGCCCACGTGGGTGTCGGTCGCGCGGATGAGTCCGGGGAGGTCGTCGGGCAGGGCGTGGCCCGCGCGGCGCAGGCCCACCGCGGCCCGCCTGAGCCCGATCTCGGCCAGACGCAGCGCCTCGTCGCGGTCGTCGGCGACGAAGACGGTGCGCGACGCCGTGATCCGCGGGGTCGCCCCCGCCGGCAGAGCCTCGAGGTACGCATCGACGATGGGCTGCTGCAGGTCGGCCAGCGACGCATCCGGGCGGGCCTCGGGGCGCGGCTGCGTGCGCGAGAGCAGCAGACCGTCGCCGGCGACGCCCGCCCGGGTGCCGCCGGGGGCAGAGAAGGTCGCCTGCCAGAGCCGGTCGCGCAGCGTGCCGGCAGACGGGTACAGTCGCGCACCGCCGCCCAGGTCGCCCCCGGCGAGCGCCGCGTGGAGAACGCCGAGCTTGCGCTCGTACTGCGGGGTCTTCTCGGCCGGGTCGATGCCGAACGGCACGAACGACGAGGGCGCTCCGCCGCTGCCGAGTCCGAGGTCCACGCGGCCGTCCGAGAGCAGGTCGGCGACCACGGCGTCCTCGGCCACCCGCACCGGGTCCTCCAGGGTGAGGGTGACCACGCCGGTTCCGAGGCGGATGCCGGAGGTGCGCGCGGCCGCGGCGGCGAGGAAGACGAACGGCGACGGCAGCCCGCCCTCCTCGGCGCGGAAGTGGTGCTGTGCGACCCAGGCGCGGCCGATGCCGAACCGCTCCGCATGCTGGATCTGCTCCAGCGCGAGGCGGAACCGCTCGGCGGGCGGCGCGTCGTCGAGCAGTCGGGTGAACAGGGCCAGTCGCTGGGTCATGCGGGTACTCCTTCTGTGGGCACGGCCGCCGGTGGCGGCGCGGGGTGCCGGGTACCGCCGGGGATGGCGGCCAGCAGCCGTGCGGTGTCTTCGGTCTGCGGATCGGTGAAGATCCGCTCGGTGGTGCCGCTCTCCACGATCCGGCCGGCACGTAGCACCGAGACGGTGTCGCTGATGCGGCGGACGACGGCGAGGTCGTGCGAGATGAACAGATAGGTGACGCCGAGGCCCTGCTGCAGTTCCTCGAGCAGCCGCAGGATCTGCGCCTGCACGGTGACATCCAGCGCCGACACCGCTTCGTCGAGCACGACGACCCGCGGTTCCAGCACGAGGGCGCGGGCGATCGCGACGCGCTGCCGCTGTCCACCCGACAGTTCGCGTGGGCGTCGGGCGGCCACGTCGGCCGGCAGTGCCACGCGCTCGAGCATCTCGGCGACGCGGCGCTGCCGCGCGCCCCGATCGCCCAGACGGTAGTTCACCAGCGGTTCGGCGACGATCGCGCCCACGCTCTGCCGCGGGTCGAGTGAGGCGAAGGGGTTCTGGTAGACCATCTGCACGTCGCGGCGGAACGCCGCGGCATCCGCCCGGCGCAGCCGTGCCACCTCGTGACCGGCGACGACGGCGCTGCCGGCGGTGGGCCGCTGGAACCCCATGACGATGCGGGCGAGGGTGGTCTTGCCCGACCCTGACTCCCCCACGATCGCGTGGGTGGTGCCCGGCGCCACGGTGAACGACACGTCGTCGACGGCCCGCAGCGGGTCACGCCGCCGCCCGCGCGGGAAGTGCTGCGACAGCCCCGTGACGGTGATCGCCGGCGATTCGGCCGCCGCGCCCGCAGCCAGTGCCACCCGCTGCCGCGGCGACCGAACGGCTGTGTCGAACGACGGAGCGTCGGCCAGCAACCGACGGGTGTACGCGCTCTGCGGGTCCTGCAGCACGCGGGCGGTGTCCCCGGCCTCCTGCAGGCGGCCTCCCTGCAGCACCGCGATACGGTGCGACCGGTCGGCCGCGACGGCGAGGTCGTGGGTGACCATGAGCACCGCGGTGCCGTGCTCGCGGCGGAGGTCATCGATGAGGTCGAGGATCGTCTTCTGCACCGTCACGTCCAGGGCGCTGGTGGCTTCGTCGGCGATGAGCAGCGCCGGTTGCAGGGCGATGGCCGCGGCGATGAGGGCTCGCTGCTTCATCCCGCCCGACAGTTCATGGGGGTACTGCCGCGCCCGCAGGTCGGGCTCGGGAATGCCGACGCGGTCGAGCAGTTCCACCACCCGGCGGCGGCGGGCCGCCTCGTCCTTCCAGCGGTGCACGCGCAGCACCTCGGCGACACTGTCCCCGATGCGGGCGACCGGGTTGAGCGAACTGTGCGGGTCCTGCGGGATCCAGCCGATGCGCGTGCCGCGGACGGCGCGGAACTGCCGGTCGGTCCACCCGGTGACGTCGAGCTCGCCGAGGGTCACCCGACCGGCCGTGATGCGTCCGTTGGCGGCGAGCAGCCCCGTGGCCGCCTGCGCCAGCGTCGTCTTGCCCGAGCCGGACTCCCCGACGACGGCCAGCACCTCGCCCTGGCCGAGCGCGAGGTCCACGCCCCGCAGCGCGGTCACCGCGGTGCCGGCCACGTCGTAGGCGACGTCGAGTCCCGACACCTGCAGCACATCGCGGGCCATCAGCGCCTCCCCCGCTCGGCCGCAGCCGCGCTCAGGCGGTTGGCGCTGAGGACGACCACCACCACGACGAAGCCGGGGAGGGTCGTCAGCCACCAGGCGGTGGCGATGTAGTCGCGCCCCTCGGCGATCATCAATCCCCACTCCGGAATGGGGGGCGGCGCCCCGTAGCCGAGGAACCCCAGCGCTGAGATCGCCAGGATCGCCGCCCCGAAGTTCAGCGCCGCCAGGGCGAGCACCGGGGTGAGGGAGTTGGGCAGGATGTGCCGACGCAGCACCGTCCAGAACCCGCCGCCACTGGCGTACGCGGCCTCGACGTAGTCGGTGCCGCGCACCCGCAGCACCTCGGAGCGACTGAGCCGCGCGAAGCTCGCGATCGACCCGATCCCCACCGCGATGGCGGCCTGCACCGTGCCGAAGCCGAGGATGATGATGAAGCTGAGAGCCAGCAGCAGTCCCGGGATCGCCAGCAGCACGTCGACCACCCGCATGAGCACGTCGTCGACGAACCCGCCCAGCGACCCGGCAACGACCCCGAGCAGGGTCCCCCCGACCAGCCCGACGGCGACGGCCACGAGCGCTCCCGATAGGGACTGCACCGCGCCGTGCACGACGCGGGCGAACATGTCGCGGCCGGTGGCATCCGTCCCGAAGGGATGCAGCGCACTGGGCGCCTGCAGCGCCGCTGCGGCATCCCCCGCGATCGGATCGAGGGGTGTGAACAGCCCTGGGGCGATGGCCCAGGCCACGACGATCGCCAGCACGCCCCAGGCCAGCACGACGCCGGGGCGGATGCGCCGCAGCCGCGCGCGTCGGCGGATGCCGCGCGACGTCGAGGCCGGGTCGTCGGGACGGGCGTGGACGGATGCCGCGTCGTCGACGAGATCGCCGACTCCGGCGAGGGTCTGCGTGCTCATGCGGGGACTCCTTCTCGGGCGCGCGCGGCCAGCCGCGGGTCCAGCACCGGGTACAGCAGGTCGACGACGAGGTTCACCACGACGAAGGACGCTGCCGCCAGCACCACCACCGCCAAGAGCACGGGGATGTCCTGCTGGCCGACCGCCTGCTCCGTGATGCGGCCGATGCCGGGGCGGCCGAAGACCGTCTCGGTCAGCACAGCGCCACCGATGAGGTCGCCCAGCAGCAGGCCCGCCATCGTGAGGGTCGGCAGGATCGCGTTCTTGGCGACGTTGCGCCCGAGGATCCATGCCGGCGACGCTCCCCGGGCGCGCACCACGGCGACGAACGGCTGCGCCGCCACGTCGTCGATGCTGCGCACCAGAATCTGCGCCAGCGGGGCGGACAGCGGCAGCGCGAGGGTGATGACGGGGAGGATGAGGCCCTCGATGGGCCCTGGCGCGATGACCGACACCCACCCGAGCTGGAAGCTCACCACCTGCACGAGCATGATGCCGAGCCAGAACGTGGGGATGGAGACGACCAGCGGCGGCACCGACCGCAGCAGGTCGCGCAGCCACCGCAGGCGCGGCAGGCTCGAGCCGAAGGCGATCGCCGCCGCCAGCAGCACGGCCACGACCAAAGCGATGCCGCCGAGGGCCAGGGTGTGCGGCAGCGCCTCGGCCAGCAGCTGCCGCACCGGGGTGCCGGTCTGCAGCGAGTAGCCGAAGTCGCCCGCCGCGAACCCGAGCAGGGTGTGCACATACTGCACCGGCAGCGGGGTGTCGACGCCGAAGCGCTCGCGCACCTCGGCGATCTGCTGCGGCGACAGGCCGAGCTCGGGGTTTTCGTACTTGATCATGAGCGCGTCGCCGGGGAGCGCCTGCAGAAGCAGGAACGCCCCGGTGAACGCGGCCAGCAGCACGATGGCCGCCTGGCCGGCACGGCGGGCGAGGTAGCGCATCAGTCCGCGAGCCAGATCTCGTAGAAGCTCGGCCGCGCGACCGACTCGAAGGTGACGCCGTGCACGCGCGGAGCCGCGCCGTACACCTGGGGCTCCTCGAACAGGGGCACGACGTAGGCCTGGTCGGCCAGGTAGCGCTGAGCCTCCTGGCTCTCGGCGATGCGCTGGGCGGGGTCGGCCTCGGATGCCACGGCCTGCAGCAGCTCCTCCAGCTGCGCATCTGCGATCGTGCCGTCGTCGTAGTCGAGGTTGAGCAGGGCGTTGCGGTTCTGGGAGAAGAACTGGCTCTTGACGACGTCGAGGTCGGCGCGGGCGACCATCGAGTGGTAGACCTGCACCTGCTCGACATCCCGCACGGCCTCGGCTGCGGACCCGGCATCGGCCTTCAGGATCTGCAGGTCCACGCCGATCGTCTTCAGCTGCTGACTGATGAGGGTCAGCGCCTCGAACGACCGCGGCTGGGGTGCCGATTCGTTCACGACGAGGGTGAGCTGCGTGCCGTCCTTCTCGCGGATGCCGTGTGCTCCCTCGACCCAGCCCGCTTCTTCCAAGAGCGTCTCGGCCCACTCGGGGTCGTAGGCGAGCGCGTCGGAGGTGTCGACGTAGCCCTGCGCGCTGCTGCTGAGGATCGAGGTGGCCAGCGGGTAGCGGTCGGTGTAGATGGTGTCGACCACCTGCTGCCGATCGATGCCGGCGATGAGCGCCTGCCGCACCCGGATGTCGGAGAGGATCTCGCTTCCCGGGCGCAGGCTCAGGTGGTTGTTCACGCCGCCGGTCTGCGGCGCGTAGACGGCGAAGCCTGCGGCATCCACCTGTGCCTCGTCCTGCGCCTCGACGTAGCGGATGTAGTCGGCCTGTCCCGAGAGGAGCGCGCCCACCCGCACGCTGTCCTCGGGCGTCACCCGGATCTGCACCGCGTCCAGGTGCGCACGCCCCTGGTGGTCGCGGTCCGGCGGCGCCCAGTCGTAGTCGTCGCGGGCGGTGAGGGTGACGGCCGAGCCGATCTCCTCGTCGGTGATCGTGAATGGGCCCGACCCGATGACCTCGGCGGAGTTGCCGGGCGCGAACTGCTCGAGCGTGAAGTCCAGGGTGGCCGCCGACAGCAGGCCGG
>NZ_JANJFJ010000632.1:0-1538 GCF_024626565.1 Microbacterium sp. zg.Y909 | reverse complement strand
TTCACCGAGGCGGTGGAGCGGCTGGCCGGCCGCCTGGGTTACACGCTGCACTACGAGGACGGCGCGGCCGCACCCGAGACCTCGGGCAGGTCACGGCTCTACGCCGCCAATGCGGCAGCAGCGGAGTGGTTCCGCTCGCAGCTGTCGATCCCCGAGGCCGAGGCCGCGCGCAGCTTTCTGGGCGGGCGCGGGTTCGACGCCAACGCGGCCGCGCACTTCGGGGTCGGTTATGCCCCCAAGGGCTGGTCGCACCTGCGGGACGCGCTGAAGTCGAAAGGCTTCAGCGACGACGAGCAGGTCGCGGCGGGACTGCTCTCGCAGGGCCAGCGCGGTGTGTACGACCGGTTCCGGGGCAGGCTGGTCTGGCCCATCCGCGACGTCACCGGGCAGGTCATCGGCTTCGGCGCGCGCAAGCTCTTCGACGACGACCAAGGCCCGAAGTACCTCAACACCCCCGAGACGACGATCTACAAGAAGTCGCAGGTGCTCTACGGCCTCGATCTCGCCAAGCGGGACATCTCCCGCCAGCACCGCGTCGTGGTCGTCGAGGGGTACACCGACGTCATGGCATGCCACCTCGCGGGGGTCACGACCGCCATCGCCACGTGCGGCACCGCCTTCGGGTCCGAGCACATCACGGTGCTGCGCCGGGTCATGGGCGACAGCGACGTTTCAGGCGAGGTCGTCTTCACCTTCGATCCCGACGCTGCCGGGCAGAAGGCCGCTCTGCGCGCATTCTCCGAGGAGAAGCGCTTCGCCGCGCAGACCTACGTCGCCGTCGCCCCCGGGGGACTGGACCCGTGCGATTTGCGTGTGCAGCGCGGCGACGGCGCCGTGCGCGCCCTGCTCGAGTCGAAGTCGCCGATGTTCGAGTTCGTCATCGAGCAGCGCCTCGCCGGGTTCGACCTTGCCACGGTCGAGGGTCAGGTCGGGGCGCTCCGCGCCGCCGCGCCGATCGTCGCCGACATCCGCGATCCTTCGCTGCGTCCGGGCTACACCCGCGTGCTCGCGCGCAAGCTCGGGCTCGACCTCGGCGAGGTGAGCCAGGCGGTCGAACGCGCCGCCCGCAGCGGTGGCGACCGGCATCCGCCCAAGAACGCAGCGCCCACCTCGTCCACGACGCCGGTCGCGGACGGCGGCGAGGCGCCGACGCCGCGGGTGACGCTGGCATCGCTTCCGCGCACCGCCGACGTGGCGCTCGAGCGCGACGCGATCATGGGCGTGCTGCAGTACGGTCACGCGGTGGATGCCGCCATCCTCGACCCCGCGCTGGCGCTGCCGTTCCACCATCCTGCGCTCGAAGCCGTACGTCGCGCCGTCGTCGAACAGCCCGACCGTACCCGGATCGGCTGGGCGGCGGCCGCCGTCGAAGCGGTGCGCGAGCCCTACCGCACCCTGGCCGCCGAACTGCTCACGGCCGACTTCCCGGCGCGCACCGAAGCCGGCGCCCTGGCCTCGACCGCCGACCTCGCGCGTCGGCTGCGCTTGCGGGTCATCGAACGCGAGAAGAGCGAGCTCATGCGGCACATCCAGCGTGT
>NZ_JANJFJ010000631.1:0-1550 GCF_024626565.1 Microbacterium sp. zg.Y909 | reverse complement strand
GGTGGCGCAGTCGTAGTAGCCCGCGTCGGCGCCCTCGCAGGGCTCCCACTCCACCGTCTGCTCGTAGAACGGCAGCAGCTCCTCGGAGATGCCGTCGGTGACGGGCGGCTTGCTGGGGCGGACCGTGGGCGGCGCGGCCGCGTCGGGGATCATCGCCGCGAGACAGCCGGTGAGGCTGAGGGTCAGCGCGGCGAGGCCGGCGGTGACGGCGAGGAGGCGGCGGCGAATGCTCACGGGGTCCTTCCACTTGCGACGGTGATGAGCATGCTCTCGAGTGCCAGCACCGGAGCGGCGTTGAATTCGAGATTGCTGCGGGTGAGGGTGATCTGGTCGAGCACGGTGAGGGTGCGCTGCTTCGTCCACGCGGCGGCGAGGGCACGCAGGTCCTGCTCGAGTTCGCGGTTGATCAGGTCGCCGTCACGGCCGAACTGCAGCATGAGCGTGTCGCGGTACATCGACTGCAGGTCGGTGAGCACGCGGTCGATGCCGTCACGCAGGCTGCGGGTCGCCCGCCGCTTCTGCTCGTCTTCGAGTGCGTTGATCTGACCACGCACCGAAGCGGGCACCGCGGCCCCCTCCGGCACCCCCAGGGTGCGCAGCAGCGACGCCCGCTCGGCCTCGTCACGTTCGACCGTGAGCGCCTTGGCGTCTTCGGTGGCGGCCTGCACGATACGCCCGGCGATCTCCACCGCGTCGCCGACCCCGCGAACCCCCAGCACCGCGCGCAGGATCTGCTCGCGGCGGGTGCGGGAAGCGGCGTCGGTGGCCAGGCGCTGAGCCATGCCGATGTGGCGCTGCGCCAGACGGGCGGACTGCTCCGCCACGGCGGGGTCGACTCCGGTGCGCTGCACGATGAGGCGCGCGACGTCGTCGACCTCGGGGTCGCGCAGCCGCAGCGTGCGCACCCGGGACCGGATGGTGGGAAGCAGGTCGGCGTCGCTCGGCGCGCACAGGATCCAGACCGTGCGCTCCGGCGGCTCTTCGAGCGCCTTCAGCAGAACGTTGGACGTGCGCTCGGTCATGCGGTCGGCGTCTTCGACGACGAGCACCCGGTAGCGCCCCAGGGACGGCGAGAAGTACGAGCGCTCGACGAGCGCCCGGGCTTCTTTGATCGAGATGATGACGCCCTCGGTGCGCAGCGCCGTGAGGTCGGGGTGGGTGCCGGCGAGCACCTGCCTCATGACGTGGTCCACGTCGTCGCCATCGCCGGCGATGAGGCGGGCGGCGAACGCGTAGGCGAGGGTGGAGCGGCCCGAGCCCGGAGGTCCCGTGATGAGCCACGCGTGGGTCATCGAGGCGGGGTCGGATGCCGCGTCCTGCAGCTGCGCGACCGCCTCGTCCTGCCCCCACACGTCGCCCCACGGCAACTCGTGCACGATCGCGGCGGACTCCATGGGGTCCAGCCTAACCGGGGGCACCGACTCTGTCGGCGGTGTCAGCGCATGGCCCCTCACCGGTGTGTACCTGGGTACTGGTCGGATGCCGATAGTCGCGACCGCAGGCCGATGTGGCGCTGTGGGCGCGTCCGTAGCGTCGAAGGCGACGAAAGG
>NZ_JANJFJ010000630.1:0-1566 GCF_024626565.1 Microbacterium sp. zg.Y909 | reverse complement strand
GCGAGCTCTTCCTTCGCCGCGCGCACGTCGCGGGCGGCTCGGCGGGCTCGGTACCAGGGCGCGCGCCGGCGCCGTTCCCGCGCCTCGCGCAGGTGCACCTCCGCGGCGATCACGAGCGCCCGCGCTTCGACGGCACGGCGCTGCGCATCGCTGACCGGGGCGAGGGGGATGTCGTGGTCGGCGGCGGCGACCGCGATCCACGACGCCGCGACGAGGATCACGATGGCGACGAGGCGGAACCACACCAGGAACGCGATGAAGACCGAGAACGTCGCCAGCAGCGGATTGGCCGGGGTGTAGACCAGCACGAACCCGGCTCCCAGCTGCAGCACGCCGATCGCCGCCCCGCCGAACAGCGCGCCGGGCCAGATGGTTGGCCACGGCACCGAGGCCCCGGCGAGAAAACGGAACAGCAGCGCCAGCGCGGTGGAGTTGATCGCGAAGGCCACCACGATCGACCCCACCCGGCTGACCACCGACACCCAGGCGGCGGCGTCTTCCCACCCGAACAGGTCGAACAGCAGATTGACCGCGCCCGAGGCCATCGCCCCGAGCCCCGCGCCGAGCACGAGCGCGACGCCGAACATCGTCGCGGCGACGAAGTCGCGCGCCTTCAGCACCAGGTAGCTGCGCGAATCGTACGGCAGACCGAAGATGTCGCGCACGGCACGGCGGGTATAGGTGACGAAGCCGATGGCGGTCCAGATCGCCACGAGGACCGCCACGGAACCGGTGACCGCCAGCGCGCCCGTGCTGGAACGGGCGACCTGGGTGACTTCCTCGGGCGACACCAGGCCGCCGGCGGAGATGAGGTCGGGAATGTAGAGGTTCACCAGCGCGATGAGGGCGTCGATGGCCTGCTTGCTGCCGCCGAGCCACAGCCCCACGATGGCGAACGCGAAGTACAGCACCGCGAACATCGCGAACAGCGACTGGTAGCTGATGCTGGCGGCCAGCAGGAACCCGTTGTGCCGCAGGAAGTGCCGCCAGACCCGCACCGGGAAGGCCGCCAGGGTGCGCCGGCGCAGCGCCGACGCGCGCTCGATCGGCTCGTCCAGGCGTTCGCGCAGCACGGAATCGTCCCAGCGGGCGCGCCATGAGTCGTCCCGCCCGTCGTCGGGCGTCCCCTCACGGCCGGCGTCGCTCACGCGCCCCAGCGTACCGAGGGGGATCCGGCTACTTGCGCAGGATCGCCTGCTTGACCTCGGCGATGGCCTTGGTCACCTCGATGCCGCGGGGGCACGCCTCGGTGCAGTTGAAGGTCGTGCGGCAGCGCCACACGCCCTCCTTGTCGTTGAGGATGTCCAGGCGGGCGTCGCCGGCGTCGTCGCGCGAGTCGAAGATGAACCGGTGCGCGTTGACGATGGCGGCGGGCCCGAAGTACTGCCCGTCGGTCCAGAACACCGGGCACGACGAGGTGCACGCCGCGCACAGGATGCACTTGGTGGTGTCGTCGAAGATCTCGCGGTTCGCGATCGTCTGGATGCGCTCCTTGCCCGGCTCCGGCTTGGAGGTGGAGATGAGGAAGGGCTGCACCTCGCGGTACGACGCGAAGAACGGCTCCAT
>NZ_JANJFJ010000629.1:0-1569 GCF_024626565.1 Microbacterium sp. zg.Y909 | reverse complement strand
GACCGCCTCAAGGGCGCGCTGGCCGACACCGGCCTCATCGTCCCCATGGTGACGACCAACCTGTTCTCCGCCCCCGTGTTCAAGGACGGCGGCTTCACCTCCAACGACCGGGCCGTGCGTCGTTTCGCCCTCCGCAAGGTCTTCCGCCAGCTCGACCTCGGCGCCGAGCTCGGTGCGAAGACGTTCGTCATGTGGGGTGGCCGCGAGGGCGCCGAGTACGACTCCGCGAAGGACATCCGCGCGGCCCTCGAGCGCTACCGCGAGGCCGTGAACCTGCTCGGCGATTACGTCACCGACAAGGGCTACGACATCCGCTTCGCGATCGAGCCGAAGCCCAACGAGCCTCGCGGCGACATCCTGCTGCCGACCCTCGGGCACGCGCTCGCCTTCATCGACTCGCTCGAGCGTCCCGAGCTCGTGGGTCTGAACCCCGAGGTCGGGCACGAGCAGATGGCGGGGCTCAACTTCGCCGCCGGCATCGCGCAGGCGCTGTACCACGGCAAGCTCTACCACATCGACCTCAACGGCCAGCGGGGCATCAAGTACGACCAGGACCTCGTCTTCGGTCACGGCGACCTGCACAACGCGTTCGCCCTGGTCGACCTGCTCGAGAACGGCGGCCCCGGCGGCGTGCCCGCCTACGACGGCCCCCGTCACTTCGACTACAAGCCCTCGCGCACTGAGGACGAGAACGGCGTGTGGGACTCGGCTGCCGCGAACATGCGCACCTACCTGCTGCTCAAGGAGCGCGCCGCGGCCTTCCGCGCCGACCCCGAGGTGCAGGAGGCGCTCGCCGCGTCGCGCGTCGACGAGCTGTCGGTGCCCACGCTGAACGAGGGCGAGTCCTACGACGACTTCCTCGCCGACCGCTCCGCCTACGAGGAGTTCGACCCCGAGGTGTACTTCGGCGGCAAGGGCTTCGGCTTCGTGCGGCTGCAGCAGCTGGCCACCGAGCACCTGATGGGCGCTCGCTGACCCAGGTGCAGAAGGGGGACGGATGCCGCGTGAGGCGGCATCCGTCCTTTTCGACAGTGCCGTCGGGCACCACAGAGAGGATGCCGGCATGACGCTGGTGATGGGTGTCGATTCGTCGACGCAGTCGTGCAAGGTCGTCGTGACCGACGCCGCCACCGGGGCGATCGTGCGGGAGGGGCGCGCCGCGCACCCCGACGGCACGAGCGTGGACCCCGCCGCGTGGTGGGAGGCGCTGCAGGCCGCGATCGCGGATGCCGGGGGCCTGGGCGTTCCCGGAGCACCGGACGCCGTGGCGGCGTGGGCGGTCGGCGGTCAGCAGCACGGCATGGTCGCCCTCGACGCCGACGGGCGCGTCGTCCGCGACGCGCTGCTGTGGAACGACACCCGCTCGGCGGGCGCGGCGGCGGACCTCATCGCGGAGTTCGGCGCCGAAGAGCTCGCCCGGCGCACCGGCCTCGTGCCGGTGGCATCGTTCACCATCACCAAGCTGCGGTGGCTGCGCGACCACGAGCCCGACAACGCCGCCCGCGTGGCGGCCGTCGCCCTCCCGCACGACTGGCTCACCTGGCGGCTGCGGGGCTTCGGTCCGGCGGG
>NZ_JANJFJ010000628.1:0-1603 GCF_024626565.1 Microbacterium sp. zg.Y909 | reverse complement strand
TCGCCCCGGCGCTGACCCTCACCGACCGTGAGTACCAGAAGATGCGCGACATCGGCATCGACATCATCCGCGCCGTGGGCGTGGACACCGGCGGCTGCAACATCCAGTTCGCCGTCGACCCCGCCACTGGGCGCATCATCGTCATCGAGATGAACCCGCGCGTCTCGCGCTCATCGGCCCTGGCCTCCAAGGCCACCGGGTTCCCCATCGCCAAGATCGCCGCGAAGCTCGCCATCGGCTACCGCCTCGACGAGATCCCCAACGACATCACCAAGGTGACGCCGGCCAGCTTCGAGCCGACGCTGGACTACGTCGTGGTGAAGGTGCCGCGGTTCAACTTCGAGAAGTTCCCCGCGGCGGATGTCACCCTCACCACCACCATGAAGTCGGTCGGCGAGGCGATGGCGATCGGGCGCAACTACGCCACCGCGCTGCAGAAGGCGCTGCGCTCCCTCGAGAAGCGCGGCTCCAGCTTCCACTGGGGCGACGAGGAGCGCTCCGTCGACGAGCTGCTCGAGGTAGCGAAGACCCCCACCGACGGCCGCATCGTCGTGCTGCAGCAGGCCATGCGCAAGGGCGCGAGCATCGAGCAGGCGTTCGAAGCCACCAAGATCGACCCGTGGTTCCTCGACCAGATCGCCCTCATCAACGAGGTGGCCGAGTTCGTCCGCACCGCGGGTGAACTGGATGCCGACACCCTCCGCACCGCCAAGGAGCACGGCTTCAGCGACGCGCAGATCGCGCAGCTGCGCGGCATCACCGAGGCCGAGGTGCGCGGCATCCGTCACGCACTGTCGATCCGCCCGGTGTACAAGACCGTCGACACGTGCGCGGGGGAGTTCCCCGCGCTCACGCCGTACCACTACTCCAGCTACGACGCCGAGACCGAGATCACCCCGTCCGAGCGCACCAAGGTCGTCATCATCGGCTCGGGACCCAACCGCATCGGCCAGGGGGTGGAGTTCGACTACTCGTGCGTGCACGCCTCGTTCGCCCTGTCGGACGCGGGCTACGAGACGATCATGGTCAACTGCAATCCCGAGACCGTGTCGACCGACTACGACACCAGCGACCGCCTGTACTTCGAGCCGCTGACCCTCGAGGACGTCCTCGAGGTGCTGCACGCCGAGGCCCAGTCCGGCACCATCCTCGGCGTCATCTGCCAGATGGGCGGCCAGACCCCGCTGGGTCTTGCCAAGGGCATCGAAGCGGCCGGCTACACCATCCTCGGCACGCAGCCCGAAGCCATCGACCTCGCCGAGGAGCGTGAACTGTTCTCGCGCCTGCTCGATGAGGCCGGGCTCGTGGCTCCGCGCAGCGGCACCGCGATCGACGTCGACGGCGCCGTGGCGATCGCGGAGGGCATCGGCTACCCGGTGCTCGTGCGACCGAGCTTCGTGCTCGGCGGCCGCGGCATGGAGATCGTCTACGACACCCCCAGCCTGCGCGACTACTTCGTGCGCATCGCCGACCAGGCCATCATCGGACCCGGCATGCCGCTGCTGGTGGACCGGTTCCTCGACGACGCGGTGGAGATCGACGTCGACGCGCTGTACGACGGCACCGACCTGTACATCGGCGGCGTCATGGAGCACCTCGAAGA
>NZ_JANJFJ010000627.1:0-1610 GCF_024626565.1 Microbacterium sp. zg.Y909 | reverse complement strand
GACGCCGTCCACGCCGCGCGCACGGCGCACGCCGATGCCGCCGCCCGCGCCGGTGGCGAGAGCGGAGAAGAGCTGCAGTCCCGGCTGACCGCCGCGGAAGAGGCGGTCAGCGCGGCGACCGCGGCCGAGCAGCTCGCGCAGCAGCTCGAGGCCCAGCACCGAGAGCTTGTGGAGCTCGAGGCCGCGACGCAGGCGGCGCGCGACGCGCTCGCCGCCGACCTGAACGCCGCACGAGAGACGGTCGCCGCCCTCGAGGCGACCCTGGTCGACCTCCGCGCGGCGGTGGCCGACGCGCGCGGCACCTATTCCACCGTGACCGAGCGGGTGTCCGCTGCCCGTCTGCAGCGCGACGCCGCGCGCGCCTGCCACGCCGCGCGAGCCGCGGCAGAGCGGGCCGAGCAGCACCGCGCCGCAGCCGTCCTCGAGCGGGACACGCGCCTCGCGGCATCCGCCTTCGCCGACGCGGCCGAGGCGACGGCGGCCCTCCGCGACGAGCGCGCGGTGACGGCGCTGGCCGAACGGGTCGCAACGCACGACACCGATCTCGCCGCCACGCGTCAGCGCACCCTCGAACTCGAGCTCGAACTCGCCGGAACGCCTGACGAGCCCGTGGACCTCGATGCGGCGGCATCCGTCGTCGCGACGGCAGACGCCGCCCGCTCGGCGGCGATCGCGGCGCAGCGCGACGCCCAGAACGTCGCCGACCGCCTGCGCGAGCTCGTCATCCAGACCGACGAGGCCTACGCGGCGGTCGCGGATCATGCCCACGAGGCCGAAGCCGTGCGCAGGCTGGCGGACACCGTCGCGGGCCGGGCGCCGAACACCATGAAGATGGACCTCGAGACGTTCGTCCTCGCAGCCGAGCTCGAGGAGATCGTCGCGGCGGCGAACGTGCGGCTGGCCGAGATGTCGGCCGGCCGGTACACGCTGCACCACTCCGACGCCCGCGCGGCCCGTGGGGCCGCCTCGGGCCTCGGCATCGAGGTGCTCGACGCCCACACCGGGCAGTCGCGGCCGCCGCAGTCGCTGTCCGGCGGCGAGACCTTCCTCGCGTCGCTGGCGCTCGCGCTGGGCCTGGCCGAGGTGGTGACCGCGCGAGCGGGCGGCATGCGTCTAGACACCCTGTTCATCGACGAGGGATTCGGCTCCCTCGACGCCGACACACTCGAACTGGCCATGCGCACGCTCGACGAGCTGCGCGCCGGTGGCCGCACCGTCGGCGTCATCAGCCACGTCGAGGCGATGAAAGAACAGCTGCCCGCGCAGCTGCTCGTCGAGGCCACGCCGCGGGGGCCGAGCATCATCCGGCAAGACGTGGTCTCCCACGCCTCCTAAGCTGGCCTCATGGACAAGAGCAGCACGATCTGGACAGTTCTCGGCATCATCGTCGCGGTGGTGATCGCCTGGGTACTGGTGAGCGTGCTCGGCAGCGTGCTGATGTTCGCGATCAAACTGGCCATCGTCGCCGTGGTCGCGATCATCGTCTTCTTCGCGATGCGGGCGATGTTCGCCCGCTCCCGCCGGCACTGAGAACCTGCTCGTGACCGGCTCTGTGGATCCTGACAAGAAACGGCCGTCGCCCGCTCGCGTCGGCGTCTGGCTCGTGGTCA
>NZ_JANJFJ010000626.1:0-1612 GCF_024626565.1 Microbacterium sp. zg.Y909 | reverse complement strand
GCCGCCTCACGCCACGCGCCGCTCTGCCACGCCTGCGCCCACCCGCCCTGCGCGACCATCTGCGAGTTGAGCACCAGCAGGGCCACCGGGAAGATGATCCACGTCACCCAGGTGAGCACGCGGTCGATCGAGGAACGCAGCTCGGATGCCACGAGCGAGAACCGCTTCGCCTCGTCGGTGAGCGAGTTGGCGAACGATTCCGCGCCGACGCGGTCGACGCGGGCCAGTCCCGAACCCTCGACGATGACCGAACCCGACAGCACCCGGTCGCCGGCCGTCTTGTCCACGGGCTCGGATTCGCCGGTGAGGAGGGATTCGTCCACCTGCAGGCCGTCGAGGTCGATCACCTCGGCATCCGCCGGGATCTGATCTCCCGCTCGCAGCACGAGCAGGTCGCCGAGCACGACGTCGCCCACCGCGACGGTCGCCTCGGTGCCGTCGCGCCGTACCCGGGCGGTCGGTGCGTTGAGCAGGGCCAGCCGGTCCAGCGCCGCCTTGGCGCGGAACTCCTGCACGCTGCCGATCACGGTGTTGGCCAGCGCGCTCAGTCCGAAGAGGGCATCCTGCCAGCGGCCGATCACGAGCAGCAGGGTGAAGCAGCTCAGCACCAGCGCGTTGAACAGGGTCAGCACATTGGCGCGGATGATGCTCCACGCGCTGCGGCTGGTGTGCTCCTGGTAGGCGTTGGTCTGCCCAGCCGCGACGCGCTGCCGCACCTCCTGCGCGGTGAGGCCCGAGACAGCAGCATCCATGGGGCCTCCGCACGCGTGTCGGTACGCGTTCAGAGTAGGCGGGCGGGCGGCGCGGCGGGAGGGTGCGCGCATGTTAGACCTCCGGCGGTTCCGACTCAATCACTGAGCGCGCTCGCAGCCATGTGCTTCCATGGCCACAGCGTCCCCCCAAGGGCGCCCCGCAACGAGGCGGCGGAAGGACGACGGATGTCAGTTTCCAGACGGTCGACGAGGCGCACACGCCGAGCGATCGGCGCCACCCTCACCGTGGCGCTCGCGGCGACCCTCGCCGCCTGCGCCGGCGACAGCGGCCCCACCGAGATCCGCTTCCACCTCAGCAAGCCCGAGGCGATCCCGTACTTCCGGGAGCTCATCTCGGAGTACAACTCCTCGCAAGACGACGTGCGCGTCGTCTTCGACACCTCGTCGAACCTGCAGGCCGGGTTCTTGCGCGGCAACCCGCCCGACCTCGGGCTGCTCAACTACAACATGGAGATGGCCCGCTTCATGGAGCGCGGCGCCCTGAGCGACCTCAGCGACATGCCCGAAGCCGACCGCATCCTCCCCGAGGTGCAGGACCTCGTCGACCAGTACGCCACCTACCCCGGCCGCACCAGCGTGCTGCCGTACTCGGTGATGGCGGCATCCGTGATCTACAACCAGGAGATCTTCGAGCAGCAGGGTCTCGAGGTGCCGCAGACGTGGGATGAGCTGAAAGCGGTCTGCGACCAGCTGCTGGATGCCGGCATCACTCCGTTCTACGCGACCTTCAAGGACCCGTGGACGGTGGGGCAGGGGTGGTTCGACTACACCGTCGGCGGCTCGGTCGACGTCGCCGGTTTCTTCGAGGAACTGAACGAGCTGGGCACCGACGTCGGCCC
>NZ_JANJFJ010000625.1:0-1616 GCF_024626565.1 Microbacterium sp. zg.Y909 | reverse complement strand
GTCCCGCCCAGGTCGTCGGCGCCCGCGCGCAGCAGCACGGCGGCGGCATCCCGGCCGAGGCGCGGCCACGGCACCTGGATGTGCGGGATCGAGCCGTTGAGGGCCAGTCGCGCGACCGCAACCATGGCGCGGTGCTCGTCGATGGCCGCGCGCCCGGGCACGAGCGGCACGCCACCGGCCGGGGCGGGCAGCGGGATCGGCACGAACTCGGTGAAGCCGCCTCCGGCGCGGGCAGCCGTCGCGGCATCCTGCAGGCGGCGGAGGAGACGCAGGTGCGCGACGCGCTCTGCGGCCGTCTCGACGTGCCCGTAGAACAGCACGCTCGTCGAGCGGAAGCCGTGGCGATGGGCGGCGGAGATGCCCTCGATCCAGCGGTCGACCTCGAGGTCGGTGGGGAAGAGGGCGGCGCGCACCCGCTCGGCGGCGACCTTCACACCGGTGCCGGGCACCGTGTCGACGCCGGCGTCGCGCATCGCCGCGAGGGCGCCGTCCAGGCCCAGACCCCCGCGGTCGGCGAGGTCCCATACGTCCTGCGGGCGGTAGGCGTGCAGGTGGATGCCGGGGGCCGCGGCCTTCACCGCGCGGGCGATGGCCAGGTAGCCGGCGGGGTCCTCGGTCGCCGGCAGCAGGCCCTGGACGCACAGTTCGGTCGCGCCGAGATCGGCCGCGTCGGCGGCGATCGCTGCGACGTCGGCGAGGTCGAACTCGTCGGGCGCGGCCGCGCCGCGCGAGCGGAAGCCGCTGGAGGTCAGGTTGCGGTTGACCACGAGGCTCACCGCCTCGCCCACCGTGTAGCGCCGCACGTCGTCGGCGGTCGCGACGACGGACTCGAGGTCGGTGCCGGTGGCCAGCAGCAGCCGGGCCCAGTCGTCGTCGCCGAGGCTCAGCGGGTCGTCGGCCGCTTCTTCGGCGAGGCGGGCGATGGAGCTGCCGGCGCCCTCGCGTGCAGAACGTCGCCGATCCGCCTCGGGCGACCCCGAAACCGGGCCGTCGGCCGCGCCCTCGCGGGGATCGCCGACGCTGTGCACGCCGGCCTCCGCAGAAGCAACGGCCGCAAGCCCCGACACCGGGTCGGCCAGCGCCGCGACCGGCGCGTGCATCGCCGGGTCGAGCCACTCGTCGGCGGGCTGGATGTACTCCGGGTGGGCGGTGAGGCGCTCGCGCAGTTCGAAGCCGAGGTCGGCGGTGCGGCGCGCCAGGTCGTCCAGGTGCGGCCAGGGTCGCTCGGGGTTGACGTGGTCGGCGGTCACGGGCGACACCCCGCCCCAGTCGTCCGCGCCCGCCCGCACCAGCAGAGCGAACTCCGTCGGATCCGACAGGTTCGGCGGCACCTGCACCCGCGTGCGCGGTCCCAGCACGAGACGCGCAACGGCGACGGCCGCGACATACTCCCGCAGGTCCGCGTCCGGTGCGGACTGCGCCGCCGTCTGCGGCTTGGCGCGGAAGTTCTGCACGATCACCTCCTGCACGTGCCCGTGGCGCTCGTGCGCGTCGCGGATGGCCACGAGCGACTCCGCCCGGTCCCGCAGCGTCTCGCCGATGCCGACGAGGATGCCGGTGGTGAACGGCACCCGCGCCCGGCCGGCGTCGTCGATGACCCGCAGCCGCACGGCGGG
>NZ_JANJFJ010000624.1:0-1616 GCF_024626565.1 Microbacterium sp. zg.Y909 | reverse complement strand
GGCGACTACCTCTCGACCCTGCTCTCGCGGGCCCGACTGCGGCTGACCGGCACACCCGACAACGTGCTGCGTCAGATGCCCCGGTTCTTCCTGCGCCAGCTGCCCGCTGCCCTCTACCGTCTGCGCTACACGACTCTCGTGATCGCGATCGGGTTCGTCGCGGTCGCCGCGCTGGTGGCGGCCTGGGTGGCGCGGGACCCCGCGGCGCTGGCGTCGATGGGCAGCCAGGCCCAGTTGCAGCAGTACGCCGAGAACGACTTCACGCAGTACTACAGCGAGAATCCGGCGGCAGTGTTCGCGGGCACGGTCTGGACCAACAACGCCTGGATCGCCGCGCAGTGCGTGCTCTTCGGCATCACGGGATTGTGGCCGGTCATGGTGCTGGTGCAGAACGCCGTCGGGGTCGGCACGGCAGCGGCGGTGCTCTTCGCCTTCGACCGGGGCGACGTGTTCCTCCTCCACATCGCGCCGCACGGACTGCTGGAGCTGACGAGCATCTTCGTCGCCGGCGCGGCAGGGCTCCACATCTTCTGGGCGTGGGTCGCCCCCGGCAGGCGGGGGAGGGGCGAGGCCGTCGCTGCAGCGGGACGGTCGCTGGCGACGGTGGCCATCGGGCTGGTGTTCGCCCTTGCGCTCTCGGGACTGATCGAGGGGTTCGTCACCGCACAGCCGTGGCCCTGGCCCCTGAAGATCGGCATCGGGGCGGCAGCGCTCGCCGTCTTCCTCGTGTACATGCTCGTCGTCGGCGGCCGCGCGCAGCGCCTGGGCGAGACCGGCGATCTCACCGAGTACGAAAGCGGCACCCCCCGCCTCATCGCCGGCTGACGCCTTTACGCGTGTTTTGGATGATTCAAAACAACGCTAGAATGAAGACATGACGCAGCAGAGTACTCCGGATGCCGCGGACGCGATCCGCGCCGCCGGACTGCGCCTCACCGACTCCCGCCGCGCGGTCTACGACGCGCTCGCCGGCCAGCCGCACGCGAGCGCCGACGACGTCTTCGCGCGAGTCGCGCCGGTAGCCCCGCGCACGAGCAAGCAGTCGGTCTACAACGCCCTCGGCGACTTCGCCGATGCCGGACTGGTGCGCCGTATCGAGCCCGCGGGGCGGCCGATGCTCTTCGAGCTGCGCGTGGCCGACAACCACCACCACCTCGTCTGCACATCGTGCGGGCGCATCGAGGACGTGGACTGCACGGTGGGCCATGCCCCCTGCATGCACCCCTCCGAGACCCACGGTTTCGCGGTCACCTCCGCCGAGGTGACGTTCTGGGGTCGCTGCGACTCCTGCGCCGCCGCCTGATCTCCCTGACTCGCTTTCATCCCGAACCCGCAATTGGAAGGACCCCCATGACCGACGACACGATTTCCGAGATCGGCGCCGACGCGACCGACATCGACCAGTCCGTCACCGTCACCGACACCGACAAGGCACACGCTGAGCAGGCAGCGAAGGCCGGCGGATGCCCCGTCGTGCACGGCGCCGGCGCCGGCGCGGCGCACCCCGCCGGCCAGCCGCACCCCACCACGGGTTCTGCCAACAACGTCTGGTGGCCCAACCAGCTGAACCTGCGCATCCTCAAGAAGAACCCGGCCGAGGCCAACCCCCTCGGCGG
>NZ_JANJFJ010000623.1:0-1616 GCF_024626565.1 Microbacterium sp. zg.Y909 | reverse complement strand
CAGGAAGATCTCCTTGAAGAACATCAGCGATCCGATGACCACGACTCCCAAGGCGAGACCGATCAGGGTCGCCACGATGAGGTCGCGGCCGGTGCGCTCCTTGATCTTCTCGTTGGCGACGTCGAAGTCCGCGCGGGCCCGCTCGACCTGCTGCTCGAACTCCGAACGTGCCGCGCGCAGATGCGTCGTGAACTCCGCGGCAGGGTCCGCGGAAGGCCGGCGGGCCTCCGAGCGCCGCAGGGGTGCTTCGGGCGGGCCCTCCGGGTCGTCGGACGGGTCGGTCATCGTGGCCTCAGACTTCGAGCAGCTCGGTCTCTTTGCGCTTCAGCGCCTCGTCGATGGCGTCGACGTGGGCGCGGGTGAGGGCGTCGAGTTCCTTCTCGGCACGAGCGAGGTCATCTTCGCCCACGTCGCTCTTGAGGGCGTCGAGGTCGTCCTTCGCCTTGCGGCGCAGGCCTCGGATGTGCACCTTGTGGTCCTCGGCCTTGTTGCGCACGAGCTTGACGTACTCCTTGCGCCGCTCCTGCGTCAGCTCGGGCATGGTGACACGCACGATGGTGCCGTCGTTCGACGGATTCGCGCCGAGGTTCGGCGTGTCGCGGATGGCCTGTTCGATGGCCTTCAGCGCCGACTTGTCGTAAGGGGTCACGACGAGAGTGCGCGCCTCGGTGTTGTTGAGTGAGGCCAGCTGGGCGAGCGGGGTGGGGGTGCCGTAGTAGTCCACCAGGATCTTCTGAAACAGCTGCGGGTTGGCGCGCCCGGTGCGGACGGTGGCGAAGTCATCCTTCGCAGCCTCCACGGCGCGGTCCATGCGTGTTCCGGCATCGGCCAGCACATCGGCGATCACGGTCACTCCATTCGTCGGTACAAGTCGTTCAAGTCTAGTTGAGGCCGGTGGGCCGACACGGGCGCTACGCCGTGACCAGGGTGCCGATCTGCTCACCCAGCAGCGCGCGCGTGACGTTGCCGCCCGGCTCCATGCCGAAGACCCGCATGTCGATGCGGTTGTCCATGCACAGGCTGAACGCCGTGGAGTCGACGACCTTGAGACCCTGCTGCAGGGCGTCGCTGTACGTCACGCGCTCGAGCCGGGTGGCCGTGGCATCCACGCGCGGGTCGGCGGTGTAGACGCCGTCCACGCCGTTCTTGGCCATGAGCACCTCGTTCGCGCCGATCTCCAGCGCGCGCTGGGCGGCGACGGTGTCGGTCGAGAAGTACGGCAGGCCGGCGCCCGCGCCGAAGATCACGACGCGACCCTTCTCCATGTGACGCTCTGCGCGCCGCGGGATGTACGGCTCGGCGACCTGCGTCATCGAGATGGCCGACTGCACCCGGGTGGCTGCCCCCGCCTGCTCGAGGAAGTCCTGCAGGGCCAGCGCGTTCATGACCGTGCCGAGCATGCCCATGTAGTCGGCACGCCCTCGGTCCATGCCGCGCAGGCTGAGCTCTGCCCCGCGGAAGAAGTTGCCCCCGCCCACCACGATGGCGACCTCTACACGGTCGACCGCCGCGGCGATCTCGCGTGCGATCTGGCTGACGATGTCGGGATTGACGCCGAGCTGGCCACCCCCGAACGCTTCGCCGGACAGCTTCAGCAGGACGCGCCGGCGTCCGGT
>NZ_JANJFJ010000074.1:0-12656 GCF_024626565.1 Microbacterium sp. zg.Y909 | reverse complement strand
GCTCCCCCAGGGTGCGCCCGAACGCGACGCGCTCGTTCGCCCGGTCGGTCATCAGCGCCAGCGCCCGCTCGCCCATGCCCAGCGCCCGCATGCAGTGGTGGATGCGACCGGGCCCCAGCCGCGCCTGGGCGATCGCGAACCCGTCGCCCTCGCCCGCGAGCAGGTTCTCGGCCGGCACCCGCACGCCGTCGAAGACGACCTCGGCGTGCCCCCCGTGGTCTCGATCGTCGTAGCCGAACACCGTCAGCGCCCGTTCCACGCGCACGCCGGGGGCGTCGCGGGGCACCAGGATCATCGACTGCTGACGATGCCGCTCGGCGTCGGGATCGGTCTTGCCCATCACGATGAAGATCGCGGCATCCGGGTTCATCGCCCCCGTCGACCACCACTTGCGGCCCGATACGACGTAGGAGTCCCCGTCGCGACGGATGCGCGTGCCGATGTTCGTCGCGTCGCTCGAGGCCACGTCGGGCTCGGTCATGCAGAACGCCGAGCGGATGCGGGCATCGAGCAGCGGCTCGAGCCACCGCTCCTGCTGGGCGGGGGTGCCGAAGTCGTGCAGCACCTCCATGTTGCCGGTGTCGGGGGCGGCGCAGTTGAACGCGACCGGTGCGAGCCGCGGGCTCCACCCGGTGATCTCGGCGATCGGCGCGTACTGCAGGTTCGTCAGCCCCGCCCCGTGCTCGCCCGGCAGGAACAGGTTCCACAGCCCCGCCGCGCGGGCGCGCTCCCGCAGCTCCGTCACGATCGGCCGGAAGCCCCACTGGTCGGGCGTGGCATCCAGCTGCTCCTGCAGCACCGGCTCGGCGGGCACCACGTGCTCGTCGACGAAGGCGCGCGCCCGTTCGGCGAGCTGCCGGGTGGTGTCATCGTGGGCGAAGTCCATCAGAGCGCCTCCAGTCCTTGGCGGGCGAGGGGTTCCACCAGCGCGCCCATCCCGTCGAATCCGTCGCCGACGGTGTCGCCGGCGACGAAGCGGTAGTGGATCCCCTCAAGGATCACCGCGAGCTTGTACGCCGCGAAGGCGCGGTACCAGCCGAGGTCGGGCAAATCCGTTCCGGCCTGCCGGGCGTACACTTCGGCGAGCTCGTCGAAGCGGGGGTAGCCGGCGGCCGGATCGACGGCGCTCGGGATCGCGCCCCCGAACGCGGCGGGAAGCGCGGCGATGTCCCAGTACAGCGCGAAGATACCGAGATCCACCAGCGGATCGCCGAGCGTCGCCATCTCCCAGTCGAGCACGGCTGACAGGCGCGGCTGCGCGCCGTCGACGAGCGCGTTGTCGAGGCGGTAGTCGCCGTGCACGATGCCGGAGCGCCGGCTCTGCGGCATCCCCTCGCCCAGGCGCTCCTGCAGCGCGTCGAGGGTGGGGGTCTCGCGGGAACGCGAGGCGTCGAGCTGGCGCTTCCACGTCGACATCTGGCGCGAGAGGTATCCGTCGGCGCGGCCGAAGTCCGCCAGCCCCACGGATGCCGGATCCACGCCGTGCAGATCCGCGAGGGTCCGCACGAGATCGGTGCTCAGCCGCGCCAGCCCCGCGGGGGCGTACCCGGCGTTGTGCCCGGGTGTGGACAGCACCCGCCCGGGTGCCCGCTCCATGACGAAGAACGTGGTGCCGGTGATCGCGCCGCCGGTGTCGTCGACGACGTCCACGGCGACCGGCACGGGCACCGGCGTGGATGCCAGCGCCGAGATGACCCGGTGCTCGCGCCTCATGTCGTGGGCGCTGGCGAGCACGTGGCCCAGCGGCGGGCGCCGCAGCACGAGCGGGCGGCGCGCGCCGTCGATCGCGTAGGTGAGGTTGCTGCGGCCGCCGGCGATGACGGTGGCGGTGAGGTCACCGTCCGCGAGGTCGGGGTGCGCACCGGCGAACCATTCGGTGAGCGCCTGCACGTCGAGCCCCGGCACGTCGGTCATCGTCGACCCCTCTCCGCGCCGCATCGCGTCGCTCGTTCAGCATACCGCCTGGTCGGTTTGTGTCCAACCCGGCCGGTTCGGGGCGCGTATCGGGCGCCGAACCCCGTCAGACCCCGGTTCGGGGCGCGTACCGGGCGCCCCACCCCCAATCCACCGGGTCGGGGCGCCGAACCCCGCAATCCACCGGTTCGGGGCGCGAATCGGGCACCGAACCCCCAACCCACCGATTCGGGGCGCGAATCGGGCACCGAACCCCCAACCCACCGATTCGGGGCGCGTACCGGGCACTGAACCCCCAACCCACCGGTTCGGGGCGCGTACCGGGCTGCGAACCCCCAACCCACCGGTTCGGGGCGCGTACCGGGCACCGAACCCCGCAATCCACCGGTTCGGGGCGCGTACCGGGCGCCGAACCCCGTCAGACCCCGGTTCGGGGCGCGTACCGGGCGCCAAAGCCCGCAGCGCTCGACCCGGCGCCCCGCCGGAACCTCAGCCGAGCAGCTGCGCCGCCACCGCAGCGCGCACGGCATCCGGCACGGGAACGGGCCGGCGACTCGCGGCATCCACGAACACGTGAACGAAACGCCCCACAGCGATGGGCTCGTCCTCGCCGGGGCGCAGGATCCCGAGCGCCCACGTGATGCTCGTGGCCCCCAGCCGATCCACGCCGATCCCCACCTCGAGCGGCTCGGGGAACGACGCCGAGGCACGGTAGTCGCACGACGACGAAACGACGAGGGCGATCGCGGGAGAGGATGCCGGGTCGAGGCCTCCCTCTGCGATCATCCAGGCGTTGACCGCGGTATCCATCGCCTCGTAGTAGACGACGTTGTTCAGATGCCCGTACTGGTCGTTGTCGCGCCAGCGGGTCATGAACGGTCGGCGCACGCCGTAGTGCGGCATCGGTCCTCCAGGGGTCAGTCCGCGCGCAGCAGCACGCGGAACGCCGCGCGGGCGCGCGACGCGCTCGGCTCGTCGCCGGCGATCAGGTCGGCGTAGGTGAACGATTCGGACACGCGCACGAGCAGGTACGCGAGGCTGTGCACGTCGATGGCCCCGCCGAGCGGCTCCGCACCCAGCTCAGCGCGGATCAGCCACTCCGTCGTCGCGACGTACCGACGCTGGATCTCGCTCTCGACCGTCGTGAGCAGGCGCAGCGCGCGGGTGGGCTCACGCCGCAGGAACTCGCGGAAATAGGGCGCGCGGTTCAGGTCGGCGACGAAGTGGGTGAGCAGCTCGGCGAGGCGGTCGGCGCCGACGCGGTCCGCCGTCGCGTGGTCGGCCTGCACCAGCGTCGGGACGGCGAGCGACCACAGCACTTCGCTCAGCAGGGCGTCGCGGTTGCCCACCCAGCGGAAGAGCGACGTGCGATCCACCCCCAGTGCCGCAGCGAGCGCGCCCATGTCGATGCGGTGCCCGGCGATGAACTGCTCGCGGGCGAGGTCGAACGCCCGCCGCGCGTCGGAGTGGGATGCCAGCCGCGCCGAGAGCCAGGAGGGGGCGGCATCCACCCCCACGGTCGCGATGGGCGGCGCGACCGGCGCAGGCGTGGACATGCCGGAACTCTACCGCCGCGCCGGATGGATGCAACATCCTGAGAAATGTTGCATGATGGGCGTCACACCGGATCACCGACGATCGGAGAAGCGATGCCGCTCACCCTCACCCCACCCGCCGACGAGACGCACGCGCCGCCTGCCGCGCGCCTCGACGCCGACTTCTACGACCTGCAGAGCGCGCTCACCGACGCCGAGCGCGCGCAGCTCGGCCGCATCCGGGCGTTCCTGCGTGACGAGGTCGCCCCGCGGGCGGACGAGTTCTGGGAACGCGCGGAGAGCCCTCGTCACCTCTTCCCCCGGTTCGCCGAGCTGGGCATGCTCGGAGCCGGCATCCCCGAGGTCGCCCAGTACGACAACAGCGCCCTGTACCGGGGCTGGGTCGCCCTGGAGATCTCCCGGGTGGATGCCTCGACGGCCACCTTCCTGGGCGTGCACAGCGGCCTGGCGATGAACGCGATCTGGGTCGGCGGATCCGACGAGCAGCGGGCGCAGTGGCTGCCGCCCATGGCCCGAGGGGAGCTCGTCGGGGCGTTCGCGCTGACCGAGCCGCTGTCGGGATCCGACACGGCGCGGGGACTGCGCACGACCGCCACCCGGCGGACGGCGGCCGACGGCACCGACGAGTGGGTGATCGACGGCGCCAAGCGCTGGATCGGCAGCGCCGGATTCTCCGACATCACCGTCGTCTGGGCGCGGGACACCGACGACGGGGAGATGAAGGGGTTCATCGTCCCCACCTCCACGCCCGGGTACTCGGCGACCAAGATCGAGCGCAAGCAGTCGCTGCGGGCCGTTGAGAACGCCGACATCACGCTCACCGGCGTCGTCGTTCCCGATTCCCTGCGACTGCAGCGGATCGAGTCGTTCACCGAGGTCGCGATCGTGCTGCGGCTGACGCGCGCCGAGGTCGCCTGGCAAGGGCTCGGCAACGGCATCGGCGCCTACGAGGCCGCCGTGCGCTACACCGCGAACCGCGAGCAGTTCGGAAGGCCGATCGCGTCGTTCCAGCTGGTGCAGCACAAGCTCGCCACGGCGCTGTCGAACATCACCGCATGTCTGGCGATGTGCACGCGGGTGTCGCAGCTGCAGGACGAGGGCACGCAGACCGACGCCCAGGCGGCGATGGCGAAGGCGTTCGTGACCGCCCGCATGCGCGAGACCGTGGCCCTGTGCCGCGAGGTGATGGGCGGCAACGGCATCACGCTGGACTACGGCGCGGCGCGGGCATTCTGCGACGCCGAGGCGATCTACACCTTCGAAGGGACACACGACATGAACACCCTCATCGTGGGGCGCGAGATCACCGGCATCCAGGCGTTCACCTCATGAACGAGGCATACATCGTCGCCACGGCTCGCTCGCCCATCGGCCGCGCGCGCAAGGGGTCGCTCGCGGACGTCCGGCCCGACGACCTCGTCGCGCAGATGGTGCAGGCGGCGCTGGATGGCGTCCCGGGGCTGGACCCGGCGCGCATCGACGACCTGATGATCGGCACGGGGCAGCCCGCGGGACGCCAGGGCATGAACATCGCGCGGATCGTCGCGGTGCTGCTGGGGCTCGACGGCGTGCCGGGGACGACCGTGAACAGGTACTGCTCGTCGTCGCTGCAGACGACCCGGATGGCGTTCCACGCGATCCGGGCCGGCGAGGGCGATGTATTCGTATCGGCCGGGGTCGAGTCGGTGTCGCAGTACGCGCACGGATTCGCCGACCTGCCGGAGGCGGTGAACCCGGCCTTCGCGGATGCCGCGGCGCGCACGGCCGCGCGCGGCGAGGCGGGGGCATCGGCCTGGGTCGACCCGCGTGCGGACGGCGCGCTGCCGGACGCCTACATCGCGATGGGCCAGACCGCCGAGAACGTCGCGCAGCTGCACGGGGTGACCCGCGAGCAGCAGGACGCGTATGCCGCACGGTCGCAGCAGCGTGCCGAGGCGGCGATCGCCTCGGGCTTCTGGGAGCGCGACATCACGCCGGTGACGCTCGCGGACGGCAGCGTGGTGACTGCGGACGACGGCCCGCGGGCCGGGGTCACCGAGGCCGGGCTCGCCGGGCTCGACCCGGTGTTCCGGCCGGACGGCACGGTGACGGCGGGCAACTGCTGCCCGCTCAACGACGGGGCGGCGGCCGTCGTGATCGTGTCCGGCCGGGTGGTGGACGAACTCGGGCTGCAGCCACTGGCGCGGATCGTGTCGACCGGCGTGAGCGGGCTGTCACCGGAAGTGATGGGGCTGGGTCCCGTCGAGGCGTCGCGGCAGGCGCTGGCGCGCGCCGGGCTCGGAATCGACGACATGGACCTCGTGGAGATCAACGAGGCGTTCGCGGCGCAGGTGATCCCGTCGGCGCGGGAGCTCGGCATCGACGACGGCCGGCTGAACGTGCACGGCGGCGCGATCGCGGTGGGACACCCGTTCGGCATGACGGGGGCGCGGATCACGTCGACGCTGATCAACGGGCTCGCCGCGACGGGCGGGCGGTACGGCCTCGAGACGATGTGCGTCGGCGGCGGCCAGGGCATGGCCCTGGTGCTGGCCCGCGACTGACGCTCACTGCCGAGTGAGTATTCGTCGCGCCGAGTGAGTATTCGCGACGAGTACTCACTCGGCGGCGCGAATACTCACTCGGGAGCCTGAATACTCACTCGCGAGCGGGCACTCCGGCGGGCTCGGGGACCAGCAGCGCCAGCGTCTCGGCGATCAGCGCGGGCTTGCGTCCCCCGTCGATCTCGACGGTCGTGCGCATCCCCACCCGCACCCCCTGCGGCGTCTCGTCCGCCGACGCGAGCTCGGTCACCGCCCGCACGCGCGACCCCGCGAGCACCGGCTGCAGGAACCGCACCTTGTCGAGGCCGTAGTTCACCGCCATCGCGACCCCGCCCACCTGCAGCAGCCCTTCGGTCAGCCGCGGCAGCAGCGACAGCGTCAGGTACCCGTGCGCGATCGTCCCCCCGAAGGGCCCGGATGCCGCACGCTCGGCATCCAGGTGAATCCACTGCCGATCCTCGGTCGCCTCGGCGAACGCCGCGATCCGCTCCTGCGTGATCTCGAACCACTCCCCCGTGGCCGTCGCCCCCACGAGCCCGGCCAGCGCCACCGGCGACTCCGCCGCGATCATGCGCGCGGCCCGCCCGCCACGTACAGCACCTGGCCCGAGATGAACCCGGCATCCTCGCCGGCGAAGAACGCCACCGCCGTCGCGACGTCCTCGGGTGTCCCGCCGCGCCCCACCGGGATCTCCTTCGCCATCGCCGCAACGAAGTCCTCGAACGAGACCCCCATCCGCTCGGCGGTCGCGCGGGTCATGTCGGTCTGGATGAACCCCGGCGCCACGGCGTTCGCCGTCACCCCGTACCGCCCCAGTTCGATCGCCAGCGTCTTGGTGAACCCCTGCATCCCGGCCTTCGCCGCGGCGTAGTTCGCCTGTCCACGGTTACCCAGCGCGGACGTCGACGACAGGTTCACGATGCGCCCCCACCCGGCCTCGACCATGTGCGCCTGCACGGCCTTCGTCATGACGAAGGCGCCGCGCAGGTGCACGGTGATGACGGCATCCCAGTCGTCCTCGCTCATCTTGAACAGCATGTTGTCGCGGATGATCCCCGCGTTGTTCACGAGAATCGTCGGCGCTCCGAGCTCGGCGACGACCGTGTCGACGGCGGATGCCACGGCCTCGGCATCCGCGACGTTCGCCCCGACGGCGAGCGCGCGACCACCGCCGGCTTCGATCGCGGCGACGGTGTCGGCGCACGAGGCCGCGTCGAGATCGAGCACGGCGACGGCGTGACCATCGGCGGCGAGGCGGCGGGCGGTCGCGGCGCCGATGCCGCGCGCGCCTCCGGTGACGATCGCGGTGCGGGAGGGAGAACAGGAGGTCATACGGGTTCCTTTCGTCGGGATTGGAGTCAGAAGACGATGAGCTGGCGCAGCTCGCCGCCGGCACCGAGGCGGTCCATCGCGGCGTCGATGTCGTCGAGCCGGATGCGGGAGGTCACCAGACGCTCCAGCGGCAGCCGTCCCGCGCGCCACATCTCGACGTAGCGCGGGATGTCGCGAGCGGGCACGGCGGAGCCGAGGTAGCTGCCGATCACGGTGCGCGCCTCGGCGGTCAGCTGCAGCGGCGACACCTCGGCCCGCGCGTCGGGCCCGGGGAGCCCCACTGTCACCGTCGTCCCACCCGGCGCCGTCAGCGCCAGCGCCGTCTCGAACGCGCGGGCCGACCCGGCTGCCTCGATCGCGGTCGGGGTGCGGATGCCGCGCGCCACGGCATCCGCCGGCGAGAGCGCCTCCGTGGCGCCGAACTCTCGCGCGAGGTCCAGCTTGGCCGGCACGGCGTCGACGCCGACCACCTCGAGCCCGAGCGCGACGGCGACCAGCAGCGCGGCCATGCCGACCCCGCCGAGGCCCACGATCGCGATCGCAGAACCGGATGCCGGACGCGCGGCGTTCAGCACGGCGCCGCCGCCCGTGAGCACGGCGCAGCCGAGGAGCGCGGCGATCTCGGCCGGCACGTCGGGGGGCACCGGCACGACGGAGGTGCGGCTGACGACGGCGTGGCTGGCGAAACCGCTCACGCCGAGGTGGTGGAACACGGGCGCGCCGGCATCCGCCCCGTCCTTGCTCCGGCGGCGCAGTCGCGTGCCACCGCCGACGAGGGTGCCGGCGGTGTTGGCCGCTGTTCCCGGCTCGCACGGCAGGCGGCCGTCGGTCGCGCACCCCGCACACGCGCCGCAGCGGGGCAGGAATGTCATGACCACGCGCACGCCGGGGCGAAGGTCGTCCACCCCCGGGCCCACCTGCTCAACGATGCCCGCGGCCTCGTGGCCGAGCAGCATCGGTGTGGGGCGCAGGCGGTTGCCGTCGACGACGCTGAGGTCGGAGTGGCACACCCCGGCGGCTTCGATGCACACGAGCAACTCGCCGGGGCCCGGCCCATCGAGCTCGAGGGGGCCGACGGTGAAGGGACGGGATGCCGCGAACGGCGCGGTCGCCCCCGAGACCTCGAGCACGGCTCCGGTGATCTGCATCCGAACCTCCTCGTTCGTTCGCGCGCGGCAGTGCGTGCTCGACAGCATACCGACTGCGCGGTATGTCCCGCTAACCGGTCGACGCCGGGCGGTCGCGAATACTCACTCGGGCGCGCGAATACTCACTCGGGGGCGGTTTCTCAGCTTGCGGGGCGGGCGGCTGTCTAGCCTTGATCCATCATGGATGACCCTCCCTCTCATAGTCCCGCGCCCTCTGACTGCCTAGCCGCCAACGCGGCACGTTCAACGGTCAGGGGGTGTAAAGAGTGAACGAGTGGATCATGCTCGGCATCGGCTTGGTCCTCACCGTGGGAACCGGCCTGTTCGTCGCCAGCGAGTTCGCGCTGGTGAACCTGGACCGTCACGAGCTCGAGGCGCGACGCGCCCGCGGCGAGCGGGGCCTGGACGGCACCATCTCCGCACTGAGGATCACGTCGACCCACCTCTCCAGCGCACAGCTCGGCATCACGCTGACGACGCTGCTGACGGGCTACACCTTCGAGCCGGCGATCAGCAGCCTGCTGCGCGGGCCGCTGCTCGACCTCGGCCTTCCCGAGGGGGCGATCGGCCCGATCGGCGCCGTCACCGGCATTTTGATCGCGACGCTCTTCTCGATGATCATCGGCGAGCTCGTGCCGAAGAACTTCGCCCTGGCCGTGCCGCTGGCAACCGCCAAGCTCGTCACCCCCTTCCAGCGCGCGTTCACCGCGGTGTTCAAACCGCTCATCCTGCTGTTCAACAACACCGCCAACGCCGTCATCCGCTCGGTCGGCATCGAGCCCAAGGAGGAGCTCTCGGGCGCCCGCAGCGCCGACGAGCTGTCCTACCTCATCCGGCACTCCGCGATGGCCGGGCTGCTGGACAGCTCCGACGCGCAGCTGCTGCGGCGCACGCTTCGCTTCGCTTCGCACGATGCCTCCGAGGTGATGACCCCGCGCGTGCGGATGGCCACCGTCGACATCGCCGACACGGCAGACACCGTCATCGCCCAGTCCCGGAGCACCGGGTTCTCCCGCTTCCCGGTCATCGACGGCACCCCCGACCGCGTCGTCGGCGTCGTGCACGTCAAGCACGCGTTCGCCGTTCCGCTGGAGGACCGCGCACAGACCCGGGCTGACGCCCTCATGAGCGACGTCCGCACCGTGCCCGAGGGCATGGGAGCCGACCACCTGCTCACGGTGCTGCGCACCGAGGGCCTGCAGATCGCCGTCGTCGGTGACGAATACGGCGGCACCGCCGGCATCGTCACCCTCGAGGACCTCATCGAGGAGATCGTCGGCGAACTCGAGGACGAGCACGACCGCACCCGCACCGGCATCCTGCGCTCCGGCCGCTCGGTCACGTTCGACGCCAGCTGGCGCCCCGACGAGGTGCTCGACCGCACCGGCGTCGAGATCCCCGAAGAGGGCGACTACGAGACGGCCGGCGGCTACGTCACCGACGTCCTCGAGCGCCTGCCCGAACTGGGCGACGAGGTGCGCATCGCCGCCGGCACGCTGCGCGTCGAGCGCATCGACGGACACCGCATCGTGCGCCTGCGCTACATGCCCGATGACCCGGAAACCGATCTCAGCGTCATGACCGACCACGACAGAGCCCGCGAGAGCGTCCTGAAGGGAGCCCGCCATGAGTGAGGACGTCTGGGGCATCGTCTGGCTGTTCGTCCTGCTGATCGCAAACGCGTTCTTCGTCGGCGCCGAGTTCGCCGTCATCTCCGCCCGCCGCTCGCAGATCGAGCCCCGGGCGGAGCGGGGCAGCAAGGCGGCGAAGACCACACTGTGGGCCATGGAGCACGCGACGCTCATGCTGGCGACGAGCCAGCTGGGCATCACCGTCTGCTCGCTGCTGATCCTGAACGTGTCGGAGCCGGCGATCCACCACCTGCTGGAGATCCCGCTGGGACTCACCGGCCTCACGCCCGAGCTCATCAGCGTGGTGGCGTTCGCCATCGCCTTGGCGCTCGTGACGTTCCTGCACGTCGTGTTCGGTGAGATGGTGCCGAAGAACATCGCGTTCTCGGTGCCCGACCGCGCTGCGCTCATCCTCGCCCCCGCGCTGGTCGCCGTGGCGAAGGTGTTCAAGCCGGTCATCTGGACGCTGAACGCCGTCGCCAACGGCATCCTGCGCCTGTTCCGCGTGCAGCCGAAGAACGAGGCCACGAGCACCTACACGCTCGACGAGGTCGCCAACATCGTGGAGCAGTCGCGCCGCGAAGGCACCCTCGTGGATGCCTCGGGCACCCTCGCCGGTGCGTTCGAGTTCACCGAGAAGACCGTGGCCGACGTAGACGTCCCCCTGGGCGAGCTGGTGCTGCTGCCGGCCGGTGCGACACCGGCCGACGTGCAGCGCGCCGTCGCCGAACACGGCTTCTCGCGCTACGTCATCGCGGGCACCGACGGCGAGCCGGTGGCCTACGTGCACATGAAGGACGTGATGGACCTCGACGCTGCGGACCAGTTCCGCAGCCCCATCCCGGAGAAGCGGCTGCGTCGCCTCGCGACGGTGCACCGGGCGACCGAGCTCGAGGACGCCATGGCAACGCTCCGCCGGCGCGGCGCGCACGTGGCGCGCAGCCTGGATGCCGACGGCCGCACGGTGGGCCTGCTGTACCTCGAGGACGTCCTCGAGGTGCTGGTCGGCGAAATCGGGGACGCCACCGCGGCGACCGTCGCGTAGGTCGGCGGCGCGACGCGCGCGCCGCAACTCCTCGAGATCCGTCGCGCAGACGGCAGAACCGCCCCGCACAACCCGTGCGGGGCGGTTCTTCGAGGAGTTATGGACGCGACGGTCCGGCAACGAGCCGCGCGCGGCCGCGTCAGTCCGAGTCCGGATGCCGCGGCCGCCACAGCACGAGGTCGGTGGCGCGCCGCACCCTCTTGCCGTGGCGCAGCGTGATGACGCCGCCGCTGGGGCCGGCGGCGAAGACGCGCGCGCCGGGACGGTTCTCGATCTCGGCGCGCACACGGTGCTCGAGGTCGCGCACCTGGCGCCGCAGCTCGCGCACCTGGTTCTCGAGCTCGACGATGCGTGAGATGGCGGGCAGGCTCATGCCCTCGGCCGACAGGCGGGCGACCTCCCGCAGCTGCTCCACGTCGCGCGGCGAGTAGCGGCGCGACCCGCCCTGGGTGCGCGCGGGCACCACGAGGCCGATGCGGTCGTACTGACGCAGGGTCTGCGGGTGCATGCCAGACAGCTCCGCCGCGACCGCGATGGCGAAGATGGGCATGTCGTCGTCGATCTCGTCGTTCATGCCCTCACCCCCTCCTGTCGCCAGCGTAGGAGATGGTGCGAGGGGAGGAGTGGATGCCACGCATCCGTCCTGCCCCGCCCACATCTCCTGCACTCACGACGGCACACACGGCAGACCTAGCCGCGCGCCTTCTGCATGAGGTCCGCCCGGGGGTTGTCCTTCGGCTCGAGCTCGTGGAATCGCTCGAGCGCTTCCCGCGCCTCGCCCTCGAGGTGCGACGGCACCGCGATCTGCACCTCGGCGAGCAGGTCGCCGGTTCCCTTGGTCGTCGCGACGCCGCGTCCCTTGACGCGCAGCACGCGTCCGGAGGGGGTGCCCGGCGCCACGCGGAGCTTGACCGGGTCTCCCCCGAGCGTCGGCACCTCGATGGTGGCGCCGAGCACAGCCTCGGTGAAGGTGACCGGCACCGTCACCCGTAGGTTGAGCCCGTCGCGCGTGAACACCGGGTGAGGCCGCACGGTGACAGACACGACGATGTCGCCGTTCTCGCCGCCGTCGGGCGACGGGCGACCGCGTCCGCGCAGCCGGATCTTCTGCCCGTCCTTGACCCCCGCGGGGATCTTCACCTTGAACGGCTTGCCGTCCTCGCCCTGCAGCGTGATGGTCTCGCCCTTGGTGGCGGTGAGGAAGTCGATCGTCGTGCGTGCGGTGACGTCGCCGCCCTTGGTCGGCCCGCCGAAACCGCGGAATCCGCCCGAGGTCTGACCGAACCGCCCGGAGCCGAAACGGCCGCCCGGCTGTTGATTGAACATCGAGAAGATGTCGTCGAAGTCATCGGCGGATTGGAAGCGCGCACCGCCGCCGCGGCCCTGACCGAACATGCTGAAGACGTCCTCGAACCCGCCGGCACCCTGGCCGCCCGCTGTGAAGCGGGCGCCAGAGCCCATGGCGCGGATCTGGTCGTATTCGGCCC
>NZ_JANJFJ010000073.1:0-2842 GCF_024626565.1 Microbacterium sp. zg.Y909 | reverse complement strand
AGTCGCTCAGCACGGCGTACGCCTCGCTGATCTCCTTGAACTTCGCCTCGGCCGCAGCATCGCCCTGGTTGGAATCCGGGTGGTACTTGCGCGCCAGCTTGCGGTACGTCTTCTTCAGATCGGCGTCGCTGACGTCCTTACTCACCCCGAGGACGGAGTAGAAGTCCTTGTCGAACCAGTCTTGACTCGCCATCGAGGTGCCGCCCTACTCGGCCGGAACGGCGACGACGACCTTCGCCGGACGCAGCTCGGTGGTCCCCAGCCGGTACCCCACCTCGACGACCTCGAGGATCGTCGGGGTTTCGGTGCCGGGGGTCGGGGCCTGGAAGATCGCCTCGTGCTGCTGCGGGTCGAACGCCTCGCCGGCGGCGCCGTAGCGCTCCACTCCCAGCTTCGCCACGATGCCGCGCAGCTTGTCGGCGATGGCGGACAGCGGCGCGCCCTCGACCAGATCACCGTGCTTTTCAGCCCGGTCGAGGTCGTCGAGCACGGGCAGCAGGCTGCGTGCCACCGACCCGCGCGCGCGCTCGATCTCGAGTTCGCGCTGCGACTCGGTGCGGCGGCGGTAGTTGGCGTACTCCGCCTGCACCCGCTTGAGGTCCACGAGCAGGTCAGGCTCGTCGCCCTTCGCCGAAGCCGCATCCGCATCGGCGCCGGCAGCCTCGTCCGACTGCACTGCGGCGAGGATGTCATCGATGGTCAGTTCCGCTTCGCCCTCGCCGTCGGCCGCGGATGCCGCAGCCTCTGCCCCGTGCGAGTCGGGGTCGGAGGCTCGCGCCTCCGACCCCTCGTCACCGGGGACCTCGTCGATGGGCTCTTCGAAGTCCTTGTCCGTCATGTCTTGATTCTCTACTTCTTCTCGTCCTCGTCGTCCACGACCTCGGCATCGATGACGTCCTCCTCGGGGTTCGGCACCTCGCCGTTGCCCGGGTCGGTCGCCGCCGGGTCGGGGTTCTGACCCTGAGCCTGGCTCGAGGCGTAGATCGCCTCGCCCAGCTTGCCCTGCGACTGGCTGAGCTTGTCGAACGCCGTCTTGACCGCGTCGTCGTCGTCACCGGCGAGAGCCGTCTTCAGCGCGTCGACGTCGGCCTGCACGTCGGACTTGACCTCGGCGGGCAGCTTGTCGTCGTTGTCCTTGATGAGCTTGTCGACGGAGTACGCGAGGGTCTCGGCCTGGTTGCGGGTCTCGGCGGACTCGCGGCGCTTCTTGTCCTCGGCGGCGTGCTCCTCGGCCTCGCGCACCATGCGGTCGATGTCCTCCTTGGCCAGCGACGAGCCGCCCGTGATGGTCATCGACTGCTCCTTGCCGGTGCCCTTGTCCTTGGCGGACACGTGCACGATGCCGTTGGCGTCGATGTCGAAGGTGACCTCGACCTGCGGGATGCCACGCGGTGCGGGGGCGATGCCGGTGAGCTCGAAGGTGCCCAGCGGCTTGTTGTCGCGGGTGAACTCGCGCTCGCCCTGGAAGACCTGGATCGCGACCGACGGCTGGTTGTCGTCTGCCGTGGTGAAGGTCTCGCTGCGCTTGGTCGGAATGGCCGTGTTGCGCTCGATCAGCTTGGTCATGATGCCGCCCTTGGTCTCGATGCCGAGGCTCAGGGGGGTCACGTCGATGAGCAGCACGTCCTTGCGCTCACCCTTGAGGACACCGGCCTGCAGGGCAGCGCCGACGGCGACGACCTCGTCAGGGTTGACGCCCTTGTTGGCCTCCTTGCCGGCCTCCTGCTTGACGAGCTCCGAGACGGCGGGCATGCGGGTGGAGCCACCCACGAGCACGACGTGGTCGATGTCGCTCACCTTGATGCCGGCTTCGCGGATGACGTCCTCGAACGGCTTCTTGGTGCGGTCGAGCAGGTCCTTGGTGAGGTCCTCGAACTTCGCGCGGGTGATGGTCTCGGACAGCGACACCGGACCCGACTCCGTCAGCGAAAGGTAGGGCAGGTTGATCGAGGTCGAGGTGGAGCTGGAGAGCTCCTTCTTGGCCTGCTCGGCTGCTTCCTTCAGACGCTGCAGAGCGATCTTGTCGCCCGAGACGTCGACACCGGTGGTGTCCTTGAACTGCTTCATCAGGTACTCGACGAGGCGCTGGTCCCAGTCGTCACCACCGAGGCGGTTGTCGCCGGCGGTGGAGCGCACCTGGATGGTCGAGAAGTCGTCGTCCTTGCCCACTTCGAGCAGCGAGACGTCGAAGGTGCCGCCACCGAGGTCGAAGACGAGGATGAGCTCGTCCTCCTTGCCACGGTCGAGGCCGTACGCCAGCGCGGCGGCGGTGGGCTCGTTGATGATGCGCAGGACGTTGAGGCCCGCGATCTCGCCGGCCTCCTTGGTGGCCTGACGCTCGGCGTCGTTGAAGTACGCCGGAACCGTGATGACGGCATCCGTCACCGCGTCGCCCAGGTACTGCTCGGCGTCGCGCTTGAGCTTCTGCAGAATGCGCGCGGAGATCTCCTGGGGCGTGTAGGCCTTGCCGTCGATCGACTGCGTCTTCCAGTCGGTGCCCATGTGGCGCTTGACCGAGGTGATGGTGCGGTCGACGTTGGTGACGGCCTGGCGCTTCGCGGTCTCACCGACGAGCACCTCACCGTCTTTGGTGAAGGCCACGACCGACGGGGTCGTGCGGAAGCCCTCCGCGTTCGCGATGACCTTGGGCTCGCCGCCCTCGAGGACGCTGACGACCGAGTTGGTCGTGCCGAGGTCGATTCCGACTGCACGTGCCATGTGTTTCTCCTTCGTGTGGAACTGAAAAGTCTGGGGCGGCCCCAACCTTGAGCCGCGATGACTCAAGGGTACGCGGCGCCCCGATCGATGTCAATTGAACTTGAGCCGTGAGGTGTCAAGTTTG
>NZ_JANJFJ010000622.1:0-1623 GCF_024626565.1 Microbacterium sp. zg.Y909 | reverse complement strand
GAGGAGACGGGGAGGAATTCGGTGAGCCCCTGGACCAGGCCCAGGAGGATCGCTTCGAAGAAGCTCATGCGCGCCTTTCGGTGAACTGCTGTCAGTACGTGCGGAGCAGGTCGGTGAGAACCGCCTGCCCGAAGACGAGGGCATCCAGGGGGACGCGTTCGTCGACCCCGTGGAACATGCCGGTGAAATCGAGATCGGCGGGCAGCCGCAGCGGCGCGAAGCCGTAGCCGGCGATGCCGAGGTGCGCGAGCGCCTTGTTGTCGGTACCCCCGCCCATGAGGTACGGGATGACGGGGACGCCCGGGTCGTGCCGGCCGAGGGCCGCGACCATCTCGCGCACGAGGGCGCCCGCGAAGGGAACCTCGAGACCGATGTCGCGGTGAACGATCTCGATCTCGACGTCGGGCCCGACGATGGCGGCGATGTCCGCGAGGGCGGCATCCTCTCCCCCGGGCACCGTGCGCACGTCGATGAGCGCCTCGGCCGTGTCGGGGATGACGTTGTGCTTGTAGCCGGCGGTGAGGCCGGTGGGGTTGGTCGTGGTGCGGAACGTGGAGCGCAGGAACGCGGCGGCGGGGCCGAACTGCTCGGCGACGGCATCCGGATGCCGGGAGTCGCCGGTCACGAGGGCGGCGAGACCCTCGACGAGCTGCCGGGACGTGTCGGTCATCGCCAGCGGCCACTCGGTGCGCCCAAGCGCGGCGACGGCCTCGGCGAGGCGCGTGACGGCGTTGTCGGGGTGGAACCGGCTGCCGTGGCCGGCGAGGCCCCGGGCGCGCAGGCGGATCCAGACAAGGCTCTTCTCCCCCGTCTGCAGGAGGTAGGCGCGGCGGTCACCGGAGGCGATGGAGTAGCCGCCCACCTCGCTGATCGCCTCGGTCGCGCCGGCGAACCACTCCGGACGGTCGCGGACGACAAGGGCGGACCCCTCGACACCGCCGTTCTCCTCGTCGGCGAAGAAGGTCACGATCACGTCGCGGGCCGGCTGCTCGCCGGCGCGCAGCAGGTCTGCGACGGAGGTGAGGATCATGGCATCCATGTCCTTCATGTCCACCGCTCCGCGGCCCCACAGCATGCCGTCGCGGATCTCGCCGGCGAAGGGATCGACGCTCCAGTCGGCGGCAACGGCGGGGACGACGTCGAGGTGGCCGTGCAGCACCAGGGCGGGCTTGTCGCGGTCGCGCCCCGGCACGCGGGCGACCAGGTTCGTGCGGCGCGGGATCGGCTCGTAGTACTCGGGAGTGAGGCCGAGTGACTCGAGGTACGCGCCGGTGTATTCGGCGGCCTCGCGCTCGCCGCGGGCGTTGCCGCCGCCGAAGTTCGACGTGTCGAACCGGATGAGATCGCGGGCGACGCGCACGACCTCGGGAAGGTCGGCTTCGGTCTCGGGCATGCGCTCTACGCTACCGCTGTCGGCGAGGGCGCCCGGCGTGGCGCCGGTTCGAACATGCTCCGCGATCATGCTAGGCTCGACCCTCGGTTGCGAAAGCAATTTCACCCAATGCGCGGGTGGCGGAATAGGTAGACGCGCTAGCTTGAGGTGCTAGTGCCCTTTAACGGGCGTGGGGGTTCAAGTCCCCCCTCGCGCACAGATGAGAAGGCCCCCGAAAGGGGGCCTTCTTC
>NZ_JANJFJ010000621.1:0-1623 GCF_024626565.1 Microbacterium sp. zg.Y909 | reverse complement strand
AACCGGCCGCTGCGCTTCGATGAGTTCAAGCAGCGTGTCGGCCAGACCGTCTACCTCTCGGCGACGCCCGGGCGGTACGAGATGGGCATCGCCGACGGTGTGGTCGAGCAGATCATCCGTCCGACCGGGCTCGTCGACCCGCAGATCGTCGTCAAGCCGTCGAAGGGGCAGATCGACGATCTCCTCGAGCAGATCCGGGTGCGGGTGGGCCGCGACGAGCGCGTGCTGGTGACGACCCTGACGAAGAAGATGTCCGAGGAGCTCACCGACTTCCTCGGCGAGCACGGCGTGCGCGTGCGCTACCTCCACTCCGACGTCGACACCCTCCGGCGCGTCGAGCTGCTCAGCGAGCTGCGCGCGGGCGTCTACGACGTGCTCGTCGGCATCAACCTGCTGCGCGAGGGCCTCGACCTCCCCGAGGTGTCGCTGGTGGCGATCCTGGATGCCGACAAGGAGGGCTTCCTGCGCTCGGGCACCTCTCTCATCCAGACGATCGGCCGCGCCGCCCGCAACGTTTCGGGCGAGGTGCACATGTACGCAGACAACATGACCGACTCGATGCGCAAGGCCATCGACGAAACCGAGCGCCGCCGCGAGAAGCAGATCGCGTACAACGTCGCCCACGGCGTCGACCCGCAGCCGCTGCGCAAGCGCATCGCCGACATCACCGATGCGCTCAACCGCGAGGCTTCGGACACGCAGGAGCTGCTGTCGAAGAAGCGCTCCGGCCCGCTCAAGAGTGGCAAGGGCAAGAGCCCCACGCCGCAGCTGCGTCGTGTGGGCATCGCGGCCGAGGGCGCCACCCAGCTGGAGTCGACGATCGAGGACCTGTCGAACCAGATGCTCGCCGCCGCCGGCGAGCTGAAGTTCGAGCTCGCCGCGCGGCTGCGCGACGAGGTGCAGGACCTCAAGAAGGAACTGCGCGCCATGGAGCGCGCCGGCCACGCCTGATCGGAGCGACCATGCAGCAGCGGCTCTCCCTCGTCACCCTGGGAGTGGCGGACCTGGAGCGGTCGATCGCGTTCTACCGCGCGCTCGGCTGGGAACCGCACCCCCGCTCGGTTCCCGGCGACATCGCCTTCTTCCAGGCCGGGGGCATGGTCGTGGCACTGTGGTCACGGGCCGCCCTGGCGGCGGATTCCGGCATGGCGGACCACGGCGGCTGGGGTGGAGTGACCTTCGCCCACAATGTGGAGTCGCGTGCCGACGTCGACGCTGTCCTGAGCGCAGCCCAGCAGGCCGGCGCCCGCGTTGCGCGCCCGGCGGCTGAGACCGAGTGGGGCGGCTATTCCGGAGTGTTCGTGGATCCCGACGGGCATCCGTGGGAGGTGGCAGTCAATCCGGGCTGGCCACTCGAAGCCGACGGGTCCGTGCGCCTGCGCTGAGTCAGGGGCAGGTCATGAGGGGTTTCGGCCCCGAGCGGTCGAACGTGTGCTGCGACATCGGCTTGCCGCACAGCGGGCACGCCCGTTCGGTGCGCGTGGGCTCGGGCTCGGCGTCGTACGGCCCCACCGACGCGGGGCCGGCGACCTTGATCAGCCGCGAATTGAGGTAGGCGTACCAGCCGCCGGCTTCGCGGACGCGTTCGCGAAGGGGAGGGCGGTCCGGGTCGCTGCGCGTCAT
>NZ_JANJFJ010000620.1:0-1634 GCF_024626565.1 Microbacterium sp. zg.Y909 | reverse complement strand
CACGAGGCCGACGCGTTCGGGCTCACCCCGGCATCCGTCCAGGGGCGCATCTCCAAGCTCAAGAACGAGCTGGCGGATGCCGAGTCGTACGCGCGCCAGGCCAACATGAGCGACCCCGCCGAGCGGGTCTTCGTCGAGGTCTTCGCCGACTACGAGAAGTCGCTGCGGCGGGCCAACGCCTTCGACTTCGACGACCTCATCGCCCAGACGGTGTATCTCTTCCGCGCCTTCCCGCACGTCGCCGACGTGTACCGGCGGCGGTTCCGCCACATCCTGGTCGACGAGTACCAGGACACCAACCACGCGCAGTACTCGCTCATCCGCGAGCTCACCCGGCCGGTGTCTGGCGCCAGCGGCGCCGAGCCGTACTCCTCCGGCGGCATGATGATCTTCGAGGCCGAGCCCTCGGCCAGCGGCCCCGAGCTCGAGGGGGCATCGCTCACCGTCGTCGGCGACTCGGACCAGTCGATCTACGCCTTCCGCGGGGCGGACATCCGCAACATCAGCGAGTTCGAGCGCGACTTCCCCGGCGCCGAGGTGGTGCTGCTGGAGCAGAACTACCGTTCGACGCAGAACATCCTGTCGGCGGCGAACGCCGTCATCGGCAACAACTTCGACCGCAAGGACAAGAAGCTGTGGACCGACGTCGGGGCGGGGGAGAAGATCGTCGGCTTCACCGGCTATTCGCAGCACGACGAGGCGCAGTTCGTCGCCGACGAGATCGACCGGTTGCGCAAGGCCGGGGTCGGGTACTCCGACATGGCGGTGTTCTACCGCACCAACTCGCAGTCCCGTGCGCTCGAGGAGATCTTCATCCGCTCGGCCGTGCCGTACAAGATCATGGGCGGCACCAAGTTCTACGAACGCGCCGAGATCAAGGACGCGCTGGCTTATCTGACCGCCGTGGCGAACCCCGCCGACGAGATGGCGGTGCGCCGCATCCTCAACCGTCCGCGTCGCGGCATCGGCGATGTCACCGAGACGGCCATCGCCCGCTACGCCGCCGAAGAGCAGATCACCTTCCGCGACGCGCTCGCCAACGCCTCCGCACTGGGCGTCGGGCCGAAGCTGCAGACAGCGATCTCGCAGCTGGATGCCGTGCTGGCCGAGGCATCCGACCTCATGCTGCCCGCCTCCGGGGAGCTGCCGCCGCCGTCGGCGATCGCCCAGGGGCTGACGCTGCTGCTGAACAAGAGCGGCTACCTCGACGCCCTGCGGCGGAGCAAGGACCCGCAGGACGAGGCGCGGGTGGAGAACCTCGACGAGTTCGTCGCGGTCGCGCGCGAATTCGCCCGCAACAATCCCGAGGGCACGATCCTGGACTTCCTCACCGATGTCGCCCTCGTCTCGGATGCCGATGACCTCGACGACGGATCCGGCTCGGTGTCGCTGATGACTCTGCACACCGCCAAGGGCCTGGAGTTCGACACGGTGTTCCTCACCGGCGTCGAGGAGGACCTCATCCCGCACCGCATCTCGACGGGGGAGCCGGGCGGACCGCAGGAGGAGCGGCGCCTCTTCTACGTCGGCATCACCCGCGCACGCAAGCGCCTCTACCTGTCGCTGGCGATGACCCGCGCGCAGTTCGGCGAGGTCTCGGCGGCCATGCCCAGCCGGTTCCTGCAGGAGATCCC
>NZ_JANJFJ010000619.1:0-1653 GCF_024626565.1 Microbacterium sp. zg.Y909 | reverse complement strand
GCGCGTGGAACAGCACCGTGTAGAAGTAGATGTTCGTGAAGTCCAGGCCCTCTTCGGAGCCGTAGTGCACGTGCTCGCGGGCGAGGTAGCCGTGCAGGTTCATCTGCCCGAGACCGATCGCGTGCGACCGGTCGTTGCCGTCCTCGATCGAGCGCACCGAGCGGATGTGGCTCTGGTCGCTGACCGCGGTGAGGGCGCGGATACTGGCCTCGACCGTCTTGCCCAGGTCGCCGCCGTCCATCGCCAGCGCGATGTTCATGGAGCCGAGGTTGCAGGAGATGTCCTTGCCGATCTCCTTGTAGGAGAGGTCCTCGTTGTACGTCGTGGGCGTGTTGACCTGCAGGATCTCCGAGCAGAGGTTCGACATGTTGATGCGACCCTTGATCGGGTTCGCCTTGTTCACCGTGTCCTCGAACATGATGTACGGGTAGCCGGACTCGAACTGGATCTCGGCAAGGGTCTGGAAGAACTCGCGCGCGTTGATCTTGGTCTTCTTGATGCGCTCGTCATCGACCATCTCGCGGTACTTCTCGGTGACCGAGATGTCGCCGAACGGCACGCCGTAGACCTTCTCGACGTCGTACGGCGAGAAGAGGTACATGTCCTCGTCGTTCTTGGCGAGCTCGAAGGTGATGTCGGGGATCACGACGCCCAGCGACAGCGTCTTGATGCGGATCTTCTCGTCGGCGTTCTCACGCTTGGTGTCGAGGAAGCGCAGGATGTCGGGGTGGTGCGCCGACAGGTACACCGCGCCGGCGCCCTGACGTGCACCGAGCTGGTTGGCGTAGCTGAAGCTGTCTTCGAGCAGCTTCATCACGGGGATGATGCCGCTGGACTGGTTCTCGATCTGCTTGATCGGGGCGCCCGCCTCGCGGATGTTCGACAGCAGCAGCGCCACGCCGCCGCCGCGCTTTGACAGCTGCAGGGCGGAGTTGATGCCGCGGGCGATCGACTCCATGTTGTCCTCGATGCGCAGCAGGAAGCACGACACGAGTTCGCCGCGCTGTGCCTTGCCGGTGTTGAGGAAGGTCGGGGTGGCCGGCTGGAAACGCCCCGAGATGATCTCGTCGACGAGCTCGGTCGCGAGCGTCTCGTCACCGTCGGCCAGGCCCAGCGCCGTCATGACGACGCGGTCCTCGAATCGCTCCAGGTAGCGCTTGCCGTCGAAGGTCTTCAGCGTGTAGCTGGTGTAGTACTTGAACGCGCCGAGGAACGTGGCGAAGCGGAACTTCTTGCTGTAGGCGAAGTCGTGCAGCTGCTGGATGAACTCCATCGAGTACTTCGCCAGCACGGCCGGCTCGTAGTACTCCTTCTCGACGAGGTAGTCGAGCTTCTCCTGCAGGGAGTGGAAGAACACCGTGTTCTGGTTGACGTGCTGCAGGAAGAACTCCCGCGCCGCCCTCTTGTCGGCGTCGAACTGGATCTTGCCGTCCGGGCCGTAGAGGTTGAGCATCGCGTTGAGGGCGTGGTAGTCCATGCCCTCGAATCGCGCCTCGCTCTTGAAACCCATGTCGGTCAGTGCTGATTCCACCATTGCTCCAGTCCTTCGCTCACGCGATCGACGTCTTCTGGCGTGCCGAAAAGTTCGAGCCGATACAGGTGCGGCACGTTGCACTTGCGGCTGATGATGTCACCGGCGAGGCAGAAGGCCGC
>NZ_JANJFJ010000618.1:0-1659 GCF_024626565.1 Microbacterium sp. zg.Y909 | reverse complement strand
CAGGTGCGCGACGCGTTCACCGGGGTGCGCATCGTCGACTCCGCGTCGCCGGACTGGTTCGAAGAGACCCCCACCCGTGTGCGCGCCGTGCCGATCGTGCGTGAGCGGGCCCACGACGACGTCGCCCCGCGCGTGATCGGGGTGCTCACCCGTCACACGAACCTGGGTGAGACCCGCACTCCGTCACGACAGCAGATCACCTTCAACGACTGCGCCGACGACCTGTTCGCCATGGTGGCCTCCGCCGACTTCCCCGACCTCACCGCGCCGACGTCGCCGCGCCGCGGTGCGCCGCGCGCGTCGGACGGCCTCATCCGGCTCGATCCCGACGGTGTGACCACGTTCGCCAGCCCCAACGCGCTGTCCGCCTTCAACAGGCTCGGCTTCGAGGAGGAGCTGGAGGGCGAGTCGCTCGTGGAGGTGACCACCGGCATCCTGCCCGCGAACCGCCAGTTCGACGAGTCGCTCCCGGTCGTCGTCACCGGGCGCGCGCCCTGGCGCGCCGACGTCGAGGCGCGCGGGGTGACCGTGTCGCTGCGCACCATTCCGCTGCGCGACCACGACAAGCGCATCGGCGCCATCGTCCTCTGCCGCGACGTCACCGAGATCCGGCATCAGGAGCAGGAGCTCATCACGAAGGATGCGACGATCCGTGAGATCCACCATCGCGTGAAGAACAACCTGCAGACGGTGGCATCGCTGCTGCGGATCCAGTCGCGGCGCACGCACTCCGATGAGGCCCGCGAGGCCCTGACTCAGGCGATGCGCCGGGTGTCGGCGATCGCGGTGGTGCACGACACGCTGTCAGAGGGGCTCGCGCAGAACGTCGACTTCGATGACGTCTTCGCCCGCGTGCTCAAGCTGGTCGCCGAGGTGGCCGCGGCGCCGAACACCCGCGCGCGCACGCGCACGACCGGACAGTTCGGCACGCTGCCGAGTGAATATGCCACGCCGCTGGCGCTGGCGCTCACGGAACTGGTCACCAACGCCGTCGAGCACGGCCTCGCCGGCAAGGAGGGCGATGTGGAGATCGCCGCGGAGCGCACCGGCGAGCGGCTGGAGGTGAGTGTGCGCGACACCGGCAGCGGGCTGCCCGAGGGGCAGGTCGGCCGCGGGCTCGGCACGCAGATCGTGCGGACGCTCATTCAGGGGGAGCTGGGCGGCACCATCGACTGGCACACCATCATGGGCAGCGGCACCGAGGTGACCATCGACATTCCGCTGCGCTACATCGCGCGCAGCGCGGGCTAGTCCGTTCGGGGGTGCGCGGGCGCTCTGGCGCCAGTGGCCGTGCGCGCCTTCCGGCGCGCACGGCGTGCGGCCGTCAGCTGGCGCGGCGGGCGCGTGCGGCGCGGCGCTTCAGGGCGCGGCGCTCGTCTTCGGAAAGACCGCCCCACACTCCGGAGTCCTGGCCGGTCTCGAGGGCGTACTGCAGGCAGATCTCTGTCACGGTGCATCGAGCACACACCGCTTTGGCCTTTTCGATCTGCTCAACCGCGGGGCCGGTATTGCCCACGGGGAAGAACAATTCGGGGTCGACGGTCAGGCAGGCGGATTTGTCGCGCCAATCCATATTGGGGTGCTCCTTGATGGGGGGGAATTGTTCACGTGCGTTTCAGGGTGCCGATTCGGGTTCCGGTACTCTGGGGATGTGCGAGC
>NZ_JANJFJ010000617.1:0-1678 GCF_024626565.1 Microbacterium sp. zg.Y909 | reverse complement strand
CGGCGCCGTGGAACGACGAAGGGCCGCCACTGAGAACAGTGACGGCCCTTCGTGATGGATCAACGACCCGAGAGCTTCTCCCGCAGGGCGGCGAGAGCCTCGTCGTCGGCCAGCGTGCCGGCAGAACCGCTGTCGGACGAGTACGTTCCCGCACCCGCGTCGACACCGGCGGCGGCCTCGGCCTCGAGGGCCTTGGCGACGGCGGCCTTGTGAGCCTCCCAGCGACCCTGAGCGGCGGCGTACTCGGCCTCCCAGGCCAGACGCTGCTCGTCGAAGCCTTCCTTCCACTGGTTGGTCTCAGCGTCGAAGCCCTCGGGGTACTTGTACTCCCCGTTCTCGTCGTACTCCGTGACCATGCCGTAGAGGGCGGGGTCGAACTCGGTGCCGTTGGGGTCGACCGACTCGTTGGCCTGCTTGAGCGACAGCGAGATGCGACGACGCTCGAGGTCGATGTCGATGATCTTCACGAAGACCTCTTCACCGACCGACACGACCTGCTCGGCCAGCTCGACGTGCTTGCCGGACAGCTCCGAGATGTGCACGAGGCCCTCGATACCGTCGGCGACGCGGACGAACGCACCGAAGGGGACCAGCTTGGTGACCTTGCCCGGAGCGACCTGACCGATCGCGTGGGTACGGGCGAAGACCTGCCACGGGTCCTCCTGCGTCGCCTTGAGCGACAGCGAGACGCGCTCGCGGTCCAGGTCCACCTCGAGGATCTCGACGGTGACTTCCTGGCCGACCTCGACGACCTCGGAGGCGTGCTCGATGTGCTTCCACGAGAGCTCGGAGACGTGCACGAGGCCGTCCACGCCGCCCAGGTCGACGAACGCACCGAAGTTGACGATCGACGAGACCGTGCCCTTGCGGACCTGGCCCTTGTGCAGGTTGTTGAGGAACGTGGTGCGCGACTCGGACTGCGTCTGCTCGAGCAGGGCGCGGCGCGACAGCACGACGTTGTTGCGGTTCTTGTCGAGCTCGAGGATCTTCGCCTCGATCTCCTGACCCAGGTACGGCGTCAGGTCACGGACACGACGCAGCTCGATCAGCGAGGCCGGCAGGAAGCCGCGCAGCCCGATGTCGACGATGAGACCGCCCTTGACGACCTCGATCACCTGACCGGTGACGACACCGTCGGTGTCCTTGATCTTCTCCACATCGCCCCAGGCGCGCTCGTACTGCGCACGCTTCTTGGACAGGATGAGGCGGCCTTCCTTGTCCTCCTTCTGGAGAACCAGGGCTTCAACCTCGTCGCCGACCTTGACGACCTCGTTGGGGTCGACGTCGTGCTTGATGGAGAGCTCGCGCGAGGGGATGACGCCCTCGGTCTTGTACCCGACGTCGAGGAGCACCTCGTCGCGGTCGATCTTCACCACGGTGCCTTCGATGAGGTCGCCGTCGTTGAAGAACTTCAGAGTCTTCTCGACCGCGGCCAGGAAGTCCTCGGCAGATCCGATGTCGTTGATCGCGACCTGCTTGGTGGCCGGGGCGGTCGTTGCGGTAGTCATGTAGTGGGTTGTCCTTGTTGGGTTGGGGTATCGGGCCTCGAACAGGGCCGCGCACGCCAGGGCGAACGGAACCTCGGTAAGAGGCGAAGCGGATTGTGTGATGCGATGCCACGTGCAGCCACCGATTCGGCGGCCACACGAATGACACTTCAGGATACCAGAGAACGGCG
>NZ_JANJFJ010000616.1:0-1686 GCF_024626565.1 Microbacterium sp. zg.Y909 | reverse complement strand
GTGCCCGAGCGCAGGAAGCCCTCCTTGTCGGCATCCAGGATCGCCACCAGCGACACCTCGGGGAGGTCGAGGCCCTCGCGCAGCAGGTTGATGCCGACGAGCACGTCGTAGACGCCCGCGCGCAGCTCGCTGAGCAGCTCGACGCGCCGGAGGGTGTCGACGTCGGAGTGGAGGTAGCGCACGCGCACGCCGTGCTCGCCGAGGAAGTCGGTGAGCTCCTCGGACATCTTCTTCGTCAGGGTCGTCACCAGCACGCGCTCGTCGCGGCCCACCCGCACCCGGATCTGCTCGAGGAGATCGTCGATCTGCCCCTTCGACGGCTTGACGACGATCTGCGGGTCGACGAGCCCGGTCGGACGGATGATCTGCTCGACCACACCGTCGGCGATGCCCATCTCGTACCGCCCGGGCGTCGCCGAGAGGTAGACGGTCTGGCCGACACGCTGCTTGAACTCATCGAAGCGCAGCGGCCGGTTGTCCAGGGCGCTGGGCAGCCGGAAGCCGTGGTCGACGAGCGTGCGCTTGCGGGAGGCATCGCCCTCATACATCGCACCGATCTGCGGCACCGTGACGTGCGACTCGTCGATGACCATGAGGAAGTCGTCGGGGAAGAAGTCCAGCAGCGTGTGCGGCGGCTCCCCCGGCATGCGGCCGTCGAGGTGACGGGAGTAGTTCTCGATGCCGGAGCAGAAGCCGAGCTGCTGCAGCATCTCGATGTCGAACGTCGTGCGCATGCGCAGTCGTTGCGCCTCGAGCAGCTTGCCCTGACCTTCGAGTTCCTTGAGGCGCTCGGCGAGCTCGTGCTCGATGGTGCCGATGGCCCGCTGCACGGTGTCGGTGCCGGCGACGTAGTGGGAGGCCGGGAAGATCGGCACGCTGTCCATGCGGTTGATGACGTCACCGGTGAGCGGGTGCAGCATGTACAGCGCCTCGATCTCGTCACCGAACATCTCGATGCGGATCGCGAACTCCTCGTAAACGGGGATGATCTCGATCGTGTCGCCGCGGACGCGGAAGTTGCCGCGCGAGAAGTCGACGTCGTTGCGGTTGTACTGCATCGCGATCAGCTTGCGGATGAGGGCATCGCGGTCGTACCGCTCCCCCACCTGCAGAGCCACCATGGCGCGCAGGTACTCCTCGGGCGAGCCGAGGCCGTAGATGCACGAGACCGTCGAGACCACCACGACGTCGCGCCGGCTCAGCAGCGAGTTGGTCGTCGAGTGCCGCAGCCGCTCGACCTCGGCGTTGATGGACGAATCCTTCTCGATGAAGGTGTCCGTCTGCGGGACGTAGGCCTCGGGCTGGTAGTAGTCGTAGTAGCTGACGAAGTACTCCACCGCGTTGTTCGGCATGAGTTCGCGGAACTCGTTGGCCAGCTGGGCGGCGAGGGTCTTGTTGTGGGCGAGCACGAGCGTCGGCCGCTGCACCTGCTCGATGAGCCACGCGGTCGTCGCCGACTTGCCGGTGCCCGTGGCGCCGAGCAGCACGACGTCGGTCTCGCCGGCATTGATACGGGCGGCGAGCTGCTCGATGGCCTGGGGCTGGTCGCCGCTGGGCGTGTATTCGCTGACGACCTCGAAGGGCCGGACGGCACGGGTGGTCTGCATCCTTCCAGCGTAGGCCGCCCTCCCGACAACGGGCCGGGCGTTCGCCGCCGGCAGAGCGGGCAGGCCGGCGGCGCGGGCC
>NZ_JANJFJ010000615.1:0-1707 GCF_024626565.1 Microbacterium sp. zg.Y909 | reverse complement strand
CTTGCGGCGCGGTCCTGCTCCTCCCAGCGGGCCTGAGTCTCGGCATCCGGGGCACTTCCGTGCGCCGTCGGATCGTCTTGCCCATCGGGAATAGTGTTCACATCGCACTTTCTGCTAGACTTTCGCGGGCACCGGGGGTTTCTGCTCCCGGATGGAAAGAGGATCACATCCCACCCGCGCTTGCCGCTCCAGGCTACCGGGTCCACGCACTCCGCTCCGTCTCGTACGGGGTAGTCAGGGTGCAGAAGCCGGCGCTGATGCGCTGTGCGGGTGGAACGTGCGAATCTTCCGCCCGCGAGGGACCGCTGTAAGCGGATCGTCGCGGTGGCCGAACCTATTCGCTACGTAAGAGGAGTCCCGCATCAGCGATCCCCGCACCAACGACCGCATCCGCGTCCCCGAGGTCCGCCTCGTCGGACCCGCGGGTGAGCAGGTCGGCGTCGTCCGTATCGAGGTGGCGCTGCGCCTGGCCCAGGAGGCCGAACTCGACCTGGTCGAGGTGGCCCCGAACTCGAAGCCCCCCGTGGTCAAGATCATGGACTACGGCAAGTTCAAGTACGAGGCGGCGCAGAAAGCCAAGGAAGCGCGGCGCAATCAGGCGAACACCGTCCTCAAAGAGGTCCGGTTCCGTCTGAAGATCGAGGCGCACGACTACATAACCAAGCTCAAGCGCGCCGAGGGCTTCCTCCAGGCCGGCGACAAGGTGAAGGCCATGATCCTCTTCCGTGGGCGCGAGCAGTCGCGTCCCGAGCAGGGCGTGCGACTCCTCCGCAAGTTCGCCGAGGACGTCGCGGAGTACGGCACCGTCGAGTCGAGCCCGACCATCGACGGCCGCAACATGGTCATGGTCGTCGCCCCGCACAAGAACAAGTCCGAGGTCAAGACCGAGCAGAACGCCGCGCGCGCTGCCAACAAGGAAGCGGCGCGTTCCGCCCGCTCCGGCGGCGAGCACGACGAGCGCGGCGACGCCGAGCAGGCCGACGCCGGGCAGCCCGAGGGCGACCAGACGGCCGAATAGGCCCCACAGACCCCCGCACCGCGGGATACCGACTCCCGCCTGCGCGGGACCAGCAACGAAGGAAGAAGAGATGCCGAAGCAGAAGACCCATTCGGGTGCCAAGAAGCGCTTCAAGGTCACCGGAAGCGGCAAGCTCATGAAGCAGCAGGCCGGCATGCGCCACAACCTCGAGGGCAAGGCGAGCCGTCGCACCCGTCGCCTGAACCAGGAGCAGGTGCTTGCCCCGGGTGACGCGAAGGTCGCCAAGAAGCTGCTCGGTCTCTGAGCTCCCCCCGCACGTTAGGAAGTAGAAGAAAATGGCAAGAGTCAAGCGGGCTGTAAACGCCCACAAGAAGCGCCGCGTCATCCTCGAGCGCGCCTCCGGTTACCGGGGTCAGCGTTCGCGCCTGTACCGCAAGGCGAAGGAGCAGGTCACCCACTCGCTGGTCTACGCGTACCGTGACCGTCGCAAGCGCAAGGGCGACTTCCGTCGCCTGTGGATCCAGCGCATCAACGCCGCTGCCCGTCAGAACGGCATCACGTACAACCGCTTCATCCAGGGCCTGGGCCTGGCCGGCGTGCAGGTCGACCGCCGCATGCTCGCCGAGCTCGCCGTGAACGAGCCGGCCACGTTCGCCTCGCTCGTGCAGACGGCCAAGGCCGCGCTGCCCTCCGACGTCAACGCCCCCAAGGCCTGACCTCGCACTCCC
>NZ_JANJFJ010000614.1:0-1728 GCF_024626565.1 Microbacterium sp. zg.Y909 | reverse complement strand
CGATCAGAAAGACCTTCATGTTCCTTGCCTTGCGCGAACTGAAATTCGCCCGCGGCCGCTTCGCGTTGATGGGCGTGGTCATCGCCCTCATCTCGCTGCTGGTCGTGCTCTTGTCGGGCCTGTCCTCCGGACTGGTCAATGACGGGGTCTCCGGCCTCAAATCCATGCCCGCCAGCGCCTTCGCCTTCGACGGCGGCACCAAAGCGGACAATGCGTTCAGCCGCTCCGTCGTCGACGAAGATCAGCTCGCGGCCTGGGACGGTGTCGAGGGCATCGCCGAGGCCGAGCCGATGGGCGTCAACATCGTCAACGGCGTCACCGACGACGGCACCCAGATCGACCTCACGCTCTTCGGCGTGGAGACGGACGGCTTCCTCACGCCGCCGGTGTCCTCCGGTGAGGGCCTCGGGGCCGCCAACGGCATCGTGGTCTCGGAGCCGATGAAGGACGAGGGTGTCGCGATCGGCACCGTCGTCACGCTCGAGCGCTCCGATGTGGAACTGACCGTCGTCGGCTTCACCGAGGGCCAGGCCACCTTCGGCCATGTCGACGTCGCGTACCTGCCGCTGGACACCTGGAAGCTCATGGCCGCCGGCGCGACCCAGCCGGGTGCACCGACGGACGCCGAGATCGCCGCCGTCGACTTCCCGTTCGCCAGCGTCGTCGCGCTGCAGGCCGAGAAGGACGCCACGCCCGACTACGAGGCCATCGACGCCACAGCCGACACGACCACGATGACCCTGACCGAGGCCTTCAACGCCTCCCCGGGCTACGAGGCCGAGACGCTGACGCTCAGCATGATCCAGTTCTTCCTGTACGCCATCTCCGCTCTTGTCGTCGGTGCCTTCTTCACGGTCTGGACCATCCAGCGCAGTCACGACCTCGCGGTGCTGCGTGCCGTCGGAGCGTCGAGCCGGTATCTGCTGCGCGACAGCCTGCTGCAGGCCGCCATCCTCCTGGTCGGCTTCACCGCCCTCGGCGTGGCCGCCGGCGTCGGGCTCGGCGCACTCATGCCGGATGCCATGCCCTTCGCGCTCGAGGCGGCTCCGATCGCCGTGGCATCCGGGCTGACGATCGCGCTCGGTCTCATCGGCGCCGCCGTCGCGGTGCTGCGCATCGTCCGAATCGACCCGCTCCGAGCCCTGGGAGGCCAGCGATGAGCAACGACACCACCCCCGCCCTGCAGATCAGCAACGCCGTCCTCGAACTCGGCGACGGGGACTCCCGCGTCCGGGCCCTGGACGACGTGTCGCTGACCGTCATGCCCGGCGAACTCCTCGCCATCGTCGGCCCGTCCGGCTCGGGCAAGTCTTCGCTGCTGGCGATCGCCGGCGCGCTGGCGAACCCCGACAGCGGCACCGTGCGCGTGCACGGCACCGACCTGTCGACCCTGTCCAAGCGCACGCGGGCGCGGTTCCGCCTGCGCAACATCGGGTTCGTGTTCCAGTCGGGCAACCTGCTGCCCGCGCTCACCGCTGCCGACCAGCTGCGTCTGGCCGGGCGGCTGGCGGGCAACCGCCACGTCGACCCCGCCCTTGTGCTGGAGTCGGTGGGCATGGGCCACCGCGCCGGTCACCGCCCCGGGGAGCTCTCCGGCGGCGAACGTCAGCGCGTGGGCATCGCGCGCGCTCTGGTGAACCAGCCGAGCCTGCTGCTGGTGGACGAGCCGACGGCAGCGCTGGACCGTCGCCGCAGCCACGAGGTGGTTGAGCTTCTCGCCGACCGGGC
>NZ_JANJFJ010000613.1:0-1731 GCF_024626565.1 Microbacterium sp. zg.Y909 | reverse complement strand
AACAGCGTCACCTGGTTGGCGGGCTGCATCGTGTGGCACAGGTTGCACATGGCCGACCGCGCCCGACTCGGCCCGTCCGCCGCACGCAGCACCACGCCGGTCAGCTGACCCTCGACCTCGGCCACCACGTATCCCCGGCTGCGCGTGCGGGGGTCACGCCACGCATAGAAGTCGAGATGGTCCCAGTCGGCGAACAGAAAGTCGGCGGGCACGGCGACGAGGCGAAGGTCGTCGGAGCCGGCGTTGACGAACGACGTGCGCAGTTCGTCCTCGGTGAGGGCACGCATGGGTGCCAGTCTACGAACGCGCGTCCGTTGCAACACCCTCCCTGGGCAGAGCGGATGCCGCCGAGCGCCGATCGCGGATGACGAAGCCGAACCCGAACGCGATGAAGAACATCAGAACGCCGTACACCGCCGCAGGCAGGCTCAGCTCCATCGATCCGAGCACCGTCTGGGCGATGACGATCGCAAGCGTGGCGTTGTGGATGCCGATCTCGAACGATGACGCGATCGCCTGGCGCGTGCCGACCTTGAGCAGGCGCGGCACCACGTACCCCACGGCCAGACTCAGCAGGCAGAAAAGCAGCGTGATGAGCGCGAGGCTGGCGATGTTCTCCACCAGAAGGTCCCAGTTCGAGGCCACCGCCCCCGCGATCACCACGATCAGCACCACCACCGAGACGATGCGCACCGGCTTGTCCATGCCGTCGGCGAACCGCGGCCACACGCGGCGCACCAGCATGCCGGCGGCGACCGGAAGCAGCACGATCGCGAAGACCTCGACTGTCTTGGCCCACTGCATTCCCAGCTCGCCGTCGAACGGATCGAAATAGGCGATCGCGAGGTTCGTGATGATCGGCAGGGTCACCACCGCGATGACGGAGTTGATCGCCGTCAGCGAGATGTTCAGCGCGATGTCGCCACGGAACAGGTGGCTGTAGAGGTTGGCGGTGGTTCCGCCGGGTGATGCGGCCAGCATCATCATGCCGACGGCCAGCACGGGCGGCAGCCGGAACAGCAGTACGAGGCCGAAGCAGATCACCGGCAGCAGCACCAGCTGGCAGGCCAGCGCGACGATCACCGCCTTCGGCTGCTTCGCGACCCGCGCGAAGTCGCGCAGGGTGAGGCTCAGCCCCAGGCCGAACATGATGATGCCGAGGGCAACGGGCAATCCAATGGTGGTCAACGCTGATCCCATGGGACACATAGTGCCCGACGCGAGGCTCGGTAGACTCACGACATGGCTGATTCCTCCTTTGACATCGTCTCGAAGATCGACCGCCAGGAGGCGGACAACGCCCTCAACCAGGCGCGCAAAGAGGTCGAGCAGCGCTACGACTTCAAGGGCACCGACGCGTCGATCGAGTGGAGCGGAGAGTCGATCCTCATCAAGGCCAACAGCGAGGACCGCGCGAAGGCCGTGCTCGACGTGTTCCAGTCGAAGCTGATCAAGCGCGGCATCTCACTGAAGAGCCTCGAGACGGGCGACCCGACCCCCAGCGGTCGTGAGTACCGCATCGTCTCCACCCTGAAAGAGGGCATCTCGCAGGAGAACGCCAAGAAGATCGGCAAGCTCATCCGCGACGAAGGCCCCAAGTCGGTGAAGTCGCAGATCCAGGGCGACGAGCTGCGCGTGCAGTCCAAGAGCCGCGACGATCTGCAGGAAGTGCAGCGACTGCTCAAGGCCGCCGACCTCGACGTCGACCTGCAGTTCATCAACTACCGGTAG
>NZ_JANJFJ010000072.1:0-16048 GCF_024626565.1 Microbacterium sp. zg.Y909 | reverse complement strand
ATCGCGACGCTCCGCTAGGGTGACGCTCGTGACCACACCCGGAATAGTGGCGCGCGGCGTCCGACGGTCGTTCGGAGACGTCCACGCCGTGCGCGACGTGACGCTGGAAGCCCGCGAAGGGGCGGTGACGGGCCTGGTCGGCCCCAACGGCTCCGGCAAGACCACCCTCATGCTCATGCTGGCCTCGCTCCTGGCCCCCGACGCCGGCGAGGTGCGGATCGGGGGCGTCGACCCGGTCGCCGATCCCGCCGCCGCGCGGCGCCTTCTCGGCTGGATGCCGGACGCCCTCGGCGCCTGGCCCTCGCTCACCGCTCGGGAGACGATCGCCGTCACGGGGGAGCTCTACGACCTGCCGCGGCCGCAGGCGAAGGCGCGCGCGGCGGAGCTGCTGCGCGACCTCGGGCTGGAGGGCCTCGCCGACGCACCCGCGCGGGTGCTCTCGCGAGGGCAGAAGCAGAAGCTGGGCCTTGCGCGCGCGCTGGTGCACGACCCGCGGGTGCTGCTGCTGGACGAGCCCGCCTCAGGTCTCGACCCGCAGGCCCGCATCGACCTGCGCGTGCTGCTGCGGCGCTTCGCAGCCGAGGGGCGCACCGTGCTGATCTCCAGCCACATCCTCTCGGAGCTCGAAGAGGTGATCGACGACGCGGTGTTCCTCGTCGCCGGTGAGACGGTGAGCTCGGAGCGGGTGGCGGTCGCGGCATCCCGCACGCGCACGTGGCGCATCCGCCTGGCCGACCGCGACGGCGTCGCCGCCGTGCTGCCGGTGGCCGCCGCGCTGGGGCTGGATGCCGGCACCCTCCCCACCGACCGGCGCGACGTGCTGGTCGGGTTCGCCTCCGACGCGGATGCCGCGCGGGGGCTCGCCGCCCTCGTCGCCGGGGGACTGCCGGTGGCGGAGTTCTCCGCCGCGACCGGCATGCTCGAGCACACGTTCCTGGATCTGCGCGAGCAGCCGGGCGCCCCGGGAGGAGCAGCATGAACGGCCGGCGCATCGGTGTCCTCGTCCGTCTCGAGCTGATCCAGCGGATGCGGTCGGTCGCCTGGTATGTGCTGCTCGGGGTGTTCGCCGTGCTGCTGGTCGGCGTGACCGCACTGGCCTTCCTGGCCTGGGGCGGCAGCGATGACCGCGGCGCCGGGATCTACTCCACGGTCGTCCTCATCACCCTGCTGCTGGCTCTGCTGGTGTCGCCGACGCTCAGCGGCAACTCCATCAACGGCGACCGGGATTCCGCGACCCTCGCCCCGGTTCAGGTGACGCTCGCCACGACGGGCGAGATCCTGCTCGGGCGGTTCCTCGCCGCGTGGGCGACGGGCCTGGCGTTCGCGGTCGTGGCGGCGCCCTTCCTCGTGGTCGCGACCCTCGCGGGCGGCGTCAGCCCCGTGACGGTGATCGTCTCGCTCGCCGTGCTCATCGTCGAGATCGGGGTGGTGGCGGCGCTCGGCACGGCGCTCAGCGGCATCCTCGCCCGGCCGCTCTTCTCGGTCGCCACGACCTACCTCGTGGTGGCAGCGCTCGTGATCGGCACACCCATCACGGTGGGGCTCGTCGCGTTCAGCGTGCGCAGCGAGGTGGTGTCGTCGTATCGGGTCGTCGAGTACACCGAGGCCGGCGGCGTGACCTGCACCGACGAGTGGGAGACGAGCGTCTACGAGATCCCGCGGCCCGACACCGTGTGGTGGGTGCTCGCGGCGAACCCGTTCGTCGTGCTCGCCGACGCGATCCCGACGCAGTTCGAGCGGGGCGGTTGGCCGGTCGACCTCTTCGGGCAGCTCAAGCTCGTGGTGCGCTCGATCCAGCAGCCGCCCGAGCTGGAGCAGCGATACGACGAGTGTGCGCCGTCGACAGGGGACGACACTACGCCGCGCGACATCATCGCCGAGACGGTGCCGAGCTGGTTCGTCGGTCTCGGGGTGCAGCTGCTGCTCGCCGGCGGACTGATGGCGTGGGCCTACCGGCGCACGCGCACCCCGGCCCGCACGCTGCCGCGGGGCACCCGCATCGCCTGACCGACGGGCACGCACGGATGCCGCCGGTCGCGAGAGGGCGACGGGCGGCATCCGGTGTGTCAGGCGCGGTGTGTCAGGCGCCGTGGGCGATGAGCCAGCTCTCGCCGTTGACGTAGCCGTTGTTCACCTGGATCTCGAGGTGCAGGTGCGCCCCGAACGCGCGGCCGGTCTCGCCGACCTGCCCGATGACCTGGCCGGCGGACACGCGATCGCCCACTTGCACCGTGCGGGTGCCGTAGGTCATGTGGGCGTACAGCGAGGTGACACTCACGCCGTTGATGTTGTGCGCGATCTTGACGTAGACGCCCCAGCCGGGGCCGCTCTCAGATGACTCGATCACGACGCCGTCGGCGATCGACATGATGGGGGTGCCGGCACCGACCATGTAGTCCACGCCGCGGTGGCCCGCATAGGGCGTGCCGAAGTTGTTGAAGTACGGAAGCGGCCGGACGACACCGCCGCCGGCGGGGATGGCGGCGGTGACCGCTGCCAGCTGGCCGTTGGTGACCGCGGCGGCGAGCCGGGCGCGCTCAGCCTGCGCCGCGGCCTCCTCGGCCTGCTTGACCGCAGCGATCTCCTCGGGCGTCGTGGCGGCGTAGGAGAGGCGGTCGAGGGCGACGGCCTCGGACTCCGAGGCGACGACGAGCGACTGTGTCTCTTCGGGTGCCACTGCGTCGGAGGCGGTCACCAGCGTGGAGGAGTCGTCGGCGGCGCCTCGACCCCGGTCGACGGAGGTGTCGGCGGGCTGCGCAGCGGTGTCGGACACGTCGTGGATCGTCACGGCGGCGGCCGGCATGGCGGTGGTTCCAGCCAGGCTCACCACGACGGTCACGGCGAAGGCGGCGTGGAGGGCGCGTCGGCCGGAGCCGGGCGTGCGGTCCGCCGCCCGCCCGGTCACCAGGATCGTCCACCGTTCCCGGGCCGCACGTGCGGCGGCGATGCGGGCGGATCGGCGCGTGGAAGCAGGGGTGGGGCTGGAGGAAGTGGTGTGCTCGGTCAAACGATGGCCTCTGGGCTCGAGGAGCCCGCGGATCGGCGCCGTCGGGTCGGCGCGAGGGATGCCACGGAGTTCTTCGGTCGCGGCGCGTACGTAACAATGGTGTCACGATGAACCTGTACGGAGCCTCCGAGAGGCGTAGCTTGCGCTAAGCGGATCGTCAACCGGATGCGGTCGGCGACGCAGTCGTCGATCCTGGCGAAGGAGAGGAGCACGCCATGAGCAACAACCTGCCCGACCTGCCCGACGAGGAGCGCCCCGTCGATCCGGCCGTCGAGAGCCTGTTCGCAGACCCCCAGCTCGATGACGAACGGCCCGTGCCGTTCGACGAAGAAGACGACGTCGCCCTCGAGATCGAGAGCCAGGACCTCGGCTCGTGACGCGGGGGCGCGGGGTCGTCTGACCGGCAATATCGCGCCCGGTCGCGCGGCGGTCGGACGCCGCCTGCGCTCGGCGGGCGGGGAGGTCGTCGCGCTGTCAAGGCTCGTGCTGGCAGCCAAGACCGCCGTGGCCGCCGCCGTCGCGTGGTATCTCGCACCCGCCGTGCCCTTCGCCGACGCGGAGTACTCGTACTACGCCCCCATGGGGGTGCTGGTGAGCATGTACCCGACCGTTGCGGACTCCGCTCGTGCGGGTGTGCAAGCCCTCGGCGGACTGGCGCTGGGCATCGTCCTCGGCTTCGGCGGGCTCGCCGCCGTCACCGCCGGCGCGCCGGCGGTCGCGGCGATCGCGCTGGTCATCGGCGCCGGCGTCGCCCTCGGCGGCATCCAGGGCCTCGGGGCGGGGCGCGACTGGATCGCCATCGCGGGCCTGTTCGTGCTGCTGCTCGGCGGGGGGCACGCCGATGAGTTCTCCCTGTCATACCTGCTGACGATGGCCTTCGGCGTGCTGGTGGGGATCGCGGCGAACTACCTGCTGCTGCCGCCGCTGTACCTGCGCGAGGCGGGCGCGCAGCTGACGGCCCTCCGCGAGCGGCTCGCGCTCAGCCTGGAAAGGCTCGCCGACGACGTCGAAGCGGGCGGCGTCGACCGCGAGCGTCTCGACCGCGAGTCCGACGAGCTGGCGTCGCTCGCCGGGGCCGTGGCAGCGGGGGTGGGTGAGGCCGGACGCAGCGTGCGGGGCAACCCGCGGGGGCGTCGTCGGGCGACGGAGCAGGAGCAGAACGATCGCGCCTGGTCGTCCCTGGAGCGGGCGACGCTCCTCACGCGTGAGGTGACGGAGGTCTTGGCCCGGCGACCGCAGGTGACGAAGGAGGGCGGCCGCGGGCGTGATCGGCAGCTCAGTGCTGCGCTGCGCGACTGCGGCGACCTGCTCGCGGCGGGCGCGTCAGCGGATGCGATGACCGACGCTGCAGATCGGGCCTCGGCGGCCGTCACGCGGTATGCCCGAGCGGTCGTCGCGCAGACGGATGACACCGCCCAGCCCGACTCGGCATTCGCCGTGGCCGGCCACCTCAGCCGCATCGTGCAGCTGTGCGGGCCGGCAGAGGTACGGGGCTGAGCGGCGTCACTGCGTCATTCGGAGTCGGTGGTCTCCGCGTCGATGTCGTCGCCTTCGGCCTGCGAGGGGTGACCCATCGCGTCGTCCGTCCCGGACTGCTCCGAGGGGCGGTCCGGGTCGTCGCCTTCGGCCTGGCTGGGGTGCGAGTTGTCCGTGTCCATGCTGCTCCTCTTTCGATCGGGCATCAGTGGCGTCGACGCTAGGGGCACGGCGCGGCGGCGGCGAAGGGATTGACGCGGGGCCCGCGCGGGAGTACCCGTGTCACGCCTCGCCGGCGCGTCGCGCGTGTTCGACCGCCGCTACCACGCCGGCGGTCCACGGCTCGCCGTGCCCGGGCAGCACGGTGCGGGCGCCGGTGTCCGCGAGGGCTGAGAGCGAGGCCAGTGCGGCGTCGGGGTCAGCCGTCGCCGCATTCGCGACGATGCGCGGGCCGACGGCGCCGGTATAGGGGTCGAGGGTCACCAGCGCATCGCCCGAGAGCAGCACACCGGCGCCGGGGAGCAGCAGCGCGCAGTGCCCCTCGGTGTGCCCGGGCGTGAACACCGGAACCGGGGCCCCGGGCACCCCCAGCGGCACTCCTGGAACGAGGGTCCCCGCGGCCTCGATGCCTCTGACATTCAGGGCTCCGGCGGCGGTCATGCGGGCGATCACCGGGATGGCGCGAGGATGCCGCAAGGGGTAGACCCAGCGTGGGGCGGCGTGGCGATAGCGATACGGATGCCGCGCCAGGCGGCGGTCGAGCTCGTGCACGTGATGGGCCACGCCGTGGCCATCGACGAGGCGTCGCGACATGCCGACGTGGTCGAAGTGACCATGGGTGAGCACAACGGCGTCGATGTCGGACGGCTCCGCCTCGAACTCGGCCAGGAGCGCGACGAGATCGCGCCACATGGCGGGTAGACCCGCGTCGATGAGCGTCATGCCGGCGGCATCGCGGATGAGGTAGCAGTTCACGTCGGCGCGGGTGAGGCGGTGAACGCCGGGGGCGATCTCGGTGCGCGAGCGGGCGGGAGCGGCCATGTCGCCAGGCTGATCGGCCTGGGCCCCCGGAGCCACGGGCTTGACCCCCGCAGGACGGCGGTGATAGCGCTCCGGTGAGGGGTCGTCAAGCCGATGCAGGGGTGCGGCGTGCCAGGCGAAGCTGTGTCTCGTCGCTTTTCACAGACGGGAACCACCATGACGCTGCACGCCGCCGCGCAGACCCAGATTCACCACCGCCCCGCCGCACGCGGACCGCTGAGCGCTGCGATCGCGGAGCTGCTGGAGGACCCGGCGAAGGATGCCGCGGGCGTCGCCGCCCGCGCGGTGGCAGCCGTCGACGCGGCCGACGACGTCGTGCGCGACGACGACGTGCAGCTGTCGCTCTTCCTCCTCTATGCGCTCCACTACGGATCCCTCGGCGGTCTCCCCGAGTCTCGGGAGTGGGACACCGAGTTGCTGGGGGCACGGCGCGTGCTCGAGGTGGCGTTCGAAGCGCGCCTGCGCACTGCGGTCGAGGCCCCAGAAGCCCCCGATGTCGCGACCGCCGACGCCGTCGCGCGGCTGCTGTTCGCCTTCACCGCCCCGACGCCCGGGCCGAGCCTCGCGCGCCACGTCGCCAAGAGCGCGTCGGTGGAGCAGCTGCGCGAGTTCCTCATGCACCGCAGCATCTACACGCTGCGCGAGGCCGACCCGCACTCCTGGGTGATCCCCCGCCTGACCGGCCGCGCGAAGGCGGCGCTCATGGAGATCCAGTTCGACGAGTACGGCAGCGGCGACGCCGCGCGCGCCCACGCCGGCATCTTCGCCGAGGCGATGCGCGGGGCAGGGCTCGACGACACCTACGGCGCCTACGTCGACGCGGTGCCGGCGGTCACCCTGGCATCCCTCAACATGATGTCGATGTTCGGGCTGAACCGGCGCCTGCGCGGAGCCATCGTCGGCCATCTGGCCGCGTTCGAGATGACGTCGTCCATACCCAACAAGCACTACGCCGACGGCTTCCGGCGGGCCGGGTTCGGCGCAGATGTCACGGCGTACTTCGACGAGCACGTCGAAGCAGACGCCGTGCACGAGCAGATCGCCGGCCGTGACCTGGCCGGAGCGCTCGCCGAGGATGAGCCCGAGCTGCTCCCCGACATCCTCTTCGGCGCCGCGGCATGCCTGACCGTCGACGGATGGGCGGGCGACCACATCCTGCAGGCCTGGAAGCAGGGCCGCTCGGCCCTGCGCGAGGGCTTCGTTGCCTCCCCCTGACCGCCCGCGCCTGAACGGCGAGTACGTGCTGCCGCTGCGGTGGGACGACGATGCCGACCTCGCGGAGCAGACGGCGTACCTGCGGGAGCTGGCCGGCGCCATCGACGTCACGGTCGTGGACGGCTCGGATGCCACGGCGTTCGCCGCACACCGCGAGGCGTGGCCGTTCGTGCGCCATGTCGCCCCGGTCGTGCCCGGCCGCAACGGCAAGGCCCGCGGCGCGATGACCGGCATCCGCCTGTCCCGTCACGAGAACGTCGTCATCGCGGATGACGACGTGCGCTACGACCGCGCCGGGCTCGCCGCGGTGCTCGACCGGCTGGAGCGCGCGGCATTCGTGCGGCTGCAGAACGTCTTCGAGCCCGCACCGTGGCATGCGCGCTGGGACACCGGACGGTCGCTCGTGAACCGGGCGCTCGGCGGGGACTTCTCCGGCACGGTCGCGCTGCGTCGCAGCGCGCTGCCGGCGCGGGGGTACGACACCGACGTGCTGTTCGAGAACCTCGAGCTCGAGCGCACCGTGCGCGCCGGCGGCGGGCGCGTCGACGTGGCATCCGACCTGTACGTCGCCCGCCGCCCGGCCGACGTGCGCCGGTTCTGGGAGCAGCGGGTGCGGCAGGCCTACGACGATTGGGCACAGCCGACGCGGCTGCTGCGGGAGCTCGCCTTGTTGCCGGCCGTCGCTTCGCTGGTGCGCGCCCGCGACGCGCGGGGGATCGCCGTATTCGCCGGCACGGTCGTCGCGCTCGCCGCCGTCGGCCGGGCGCGCGCCGGCGGGCGGGCGCACTTCCGCGTCTCCGACTGCCTGTGGGCGCTGCCCTGGGCGCTCGAGCGCTCCCTCACCGTCTGGATCGCCGTGCTGCAGCGCCTTCGCGGCGGCGTGCGCTATCGCGACGGACGCATCCACCGCGCGGCGACGCCGCTGCGCACCCTCAGGAGGACGACATGACCGCGGACGAGACCACCATCACCGCCTACCCCGACGGACCGCTCATCGTGCGCGGCGCGGTGACCTACCGCACCGAGGCAGGGGAGGAGATCCGCCAGCCGCGGCGGACCGCGGCCCTGTGCCGATGCGGCGTCTCGGCGATCAAGCCCTGGTGTGACGGCACCCACAAGCTCGTCGGGTTCACCACGACGCCGGAGCTGCCGGGGGAGTAGGGGTAGCGGCTGCGCCGGGTCGCGGGGCTGGGGCGCGCTGCCGCCACGGGGTGACGGGTTTGCGGCGGGCGGGCGTCGGCGGCGGAGCACGGGTTGCCGGGCCAGGCGGTCTCCCAGCGGCGGCCGATACGGTGATCGAATGTCTGTCTGGTGGGAACGCGTTCGCTCTTTGTTGTCGATGAGCGCCCACGAGCACGCCTCCCTCCCCGACTTGCGCGGGCTGGAATCCAGCCGTGCCCGGGTCGAGGGCACCCAATACCGGGCTCACGACCACGAACGCATGAGCGTCGGCGACCGCATGTACGTGCTGCGCCGCGAACCGCGCAACAAGCGGGACGAGTCGGCTATCGCCGTCTATGCCCGCGGGCGCGCGGTCGGTTATGTCTCCTCCTCCCGGGCGGCGGGTATCGCGCCGCTGCTGGACCGGCTGGGGGGCGCCGCGGTCGTCAACGGTGTCGGTGCCGACACCGAGAGCAGCCGGCTGTGGGTCGAGTTGCCGACGCCGGACTCCCTGGGTGAGTTCGTGCAGGAGTACGAACCGGCCTGACGGCCTGGGTGCCCGGGTCGCCACCTCCTCCCCGGGTCGAGCTGTGCCGAGTTATCCACAATGACCGTTTGGTCTGGGATTTCTCGCCCTTCAATGTCGGAGGGGGTCGCCAGAATCAGGGGTATGAACACCTCCCCGGCCACCGGTTCGATCGCCACCTCGATCGCCACTGCCTCGCACGGCGCGGTGATCACCGGTGTGGAAGACACGCGCCAGGCGATCGCGGCGCTGCAGGCGGAAGAGCTGCAGTGGTTGGCCCGGGCGGAGGCGATCGCCGCGGAGGAGACCGCGCGGGTGCCGTCGAGTGAGGGGCGGGAGCGGGAGATGCCGCGGCGGGCGATGGCGGCCGAGCTCGCGGCGGTGCTGCGCCGGTCGGACCGGGGCATGCAGGAGCGGATGCGTGACGCGGCGGTGCTGGTGGAGGGGTTCCCGGCGACGCTGGCCGCGCTGGAGGCGGGGCGGATCGACGTGGCGCATGTGCGGGTGATCCAGGATGCCGGCGCCCGCATCAGCGACCCCGGCGCCCGGGCCCGGTTCGAGCAGGCCGCCCTGGTGGTGGCGGAGCGGGAGACGCCGGGGCGGGCGAAACCGATCATCCTGATGCTGGCGCAGAAGCTCGACCCGGTGCCGCTGGAAGAACGGCACGCGGAAGCGACCGCCGGGCGGCGGGTGTGGGTGCGGGACCTCGACGACGGGATGGCGGAACTGGCGGCGGTGCTGCCCGCACCGCTGGCATACGCGATCAAGGACCGGCTCACAGCGCACGCCCGGGAGATCGTCGCAGCGGCACGGGCCGCGCGGGCTGCGGGAGCCGGTGGCGAGGGCACGGAGGGCACCGCCGACGTCATCGCGACCGACCACCGCACCACCGACCAGGTCCGCGCCGACGTGCTCACCGACCTGCTCCTCACCGGACACGCCACCGCCCCGGCGTCCTCCGGCAGCATCCCCGAGACCGCGACGATCACCGCACACGTGCAGATCACCATCCCCGCGGCGACCTTGACCGGTGAAGGCACCGAACCCGCCGAACTCGTGGGGTACGGGCCCATCGACCCCGACACCGCCCGGCACCTCGCTACGACCGCCGAGGTCTGGGAGCGGTTGTTCACCTCCCCGGCCACGGGGGCTGTCATGCAGGTCGATACCTACCGGCCCAGCGTGCAGATGCGCAGGCTCCTCGACGCGAGGGACGAGCACTGCCGGTTCCCCGGGTGTCGAAGGCCCGCCCGGCTGTGCGACGGCGACCACACGATCGACGCCGCCCGCGGCGGACCGACCCGGGTCACCAACCTCGCCAACCTCGGCCCCGGACGACATCACCCCGTCAAACACGGGACCGCCTGGAGCGTCGTGCAGAAACCAGACGGCATCCTCCAATGGACCAGCCCCACCGGACGCGTCTACGTCGACATCCCCCGCCGGGTGCTGGAGTTCATGGCCCTCGCCGCGGCCGAAGAGCACGCTCCGTTCTAGCGGGCAGCGGAGCCAGGCTCATCCAGAGCCGGCGGCGCAGCCGCGATGTGCGAGATCGAGCGCCATACCAGCAGCAGCGTCACCGCCGAGCCCGCGAACGCGAACCACCACGGGGCGGTGAGTCCCCAGCCTTCGGCGATCAGTCCGCCGAGCAGCTGCCCGATCACGAGTCCGCCGAAGATGCCGACCATGTTCACCGAGGCGATGCGGCCCTGCAGGTGCAGGGGGACCAGCCGCTGACGCACGGTGGTGGAGATGGTGCCCCAGACGAACGCGTACATGCCGAACCCGAACATGATCACGAAGGCGATCGCGGGGATCGTCGTGAGGGCGAACGCCAGGTGCATGATCACCTCGAGCGAGAGGCAGACGCGCATGAGTGTCGCGAAGGACAGATGGCGTTCGAGCCAGCCGAAGCAGACGGTCCCCACGAGTCCGCCGAGGGCGGAGGCCGTCGTGAGCGCGCCGAAGCCGACGGCGCCCATATCCAGATGCTCGGTAGCGTAGAGCACGAGCAGGCTCCAGGGCGCGGCCCAGGTGACGTTGAACACCAGGATGATCACGATGAGCGTGCGCACCGGAGGGTGGGCGCGCAGCCACTCCAGGCCCTCGCGGATCGGATGCACCTTCGGGGCATCCGCCGTCGACTCGTCCTTCGCCGGAACCGGGGTGAGGGCGATCCGGGAGATCAGCACCACGGCCAGGCTCACGCACAGGATCTGCAGCAGGAAGGGCCAGAAGGATGCGGCGGCGAAGAGGAACGCGCCCAGCGGCGGACCCGCCAGCTGGTTGCCGACGAGGTACCCGGCCTGCATTCGGGCGTTGCCCACGCCCAAGTCGCCCGGCCGCACGAGCATCGGCATGAGCGTGCTCCCGGCGGTGTCGGCGAAGACTTCCGCGGTGCCGTAGAGGAACGCCGATGCCAGCACGACCCACACGGTGACGTGGCCGGTGGCGAGGAAGGCGACGAGCCCCAGCACGACCACGGCCCGCGAACCGTTGGCCAGCATGACCAGCCGTCGACGGTCGTGGTGGTCGGCGACGGAACCGGCGAACAGGCCGAAGAGCAGCCACGGGAGGTACTGCATCATCGCTCCGGCTGCCACGAGCAGCGGCGAGGACGTGAGGGATGCAAGGAGCAGCGGCGCCGCCGACAGCGCGATGCCGTCGCCGATGTTGCTCGTCCACGACGACGCGAGCAGCCAGCGGAAGTCGCGGCCGAGGCGTTTGGGCGCGATCAGTTCACCGGGAGAAGGCATGCAGGTTTCCTCTGCGCGCAGAAGGCGTGGGCGCCTCAGCGCTGGACGCGGACATGGCGCCCGGCGAAGCCGACGACATCACCGGGATGCAGCTGCCGTCCTCGACGCCGATCGACCTCGCCGTTGACCGTCACCTCGCCGTCGATGATGGCCTCTTTGACGTCTCCGCCGGAGTCGAGGAGCCCCGCGAACTTCAGGAACTGCCCGAGGCGGATCATCTCACTCCCGACCGGGACGTCGTCGATCGGAGTCGAGTTGGTCATCCCGGAATGCTAGCCGGTCGGTCAGGGCCGACGCTGTCGATGCCGACCGGAGCGTGGGGAGCGAGCGCACGCGCGAGAACGCGGCGGGCAGCGAGGGGAAAGCTCGCGGCTTGTACGCTTTTTGGGATAGGGGAGCGTGAGTGGGCTTGGCTGGGGAACCTCGACGGTTGTCGAAGGGCGGCGAGGGTGCCGGTCTGCTCGTGGGATCGACCGACGCCGCTGCGGCACAGGGTGAGGAGTCCTGGACTCCCGCCTCGGCGCTGATCCCGCCGGAGCTGCGCAAATACCTCGACTCCTTCGACCGAGTGAACCCGCTCCAGTCGCGGGCTCTGCCTGTGGTCCTGTCCACGTCGGGCCACGTGATGGTCGTCGCGCCGACGAGCTCGGGCAAGACCCTCATCGGTGAGGCTGCCGCGCTGCGATCGATCGTCTCGGACGGCAAGCCCGCCGTGTGGCTGCTCCCCGCCCGCGCCCTCGCGGCGGAAGTGGCGGAGATCGCCCGGCGGTGGAGCGCGCACGGCATCCGGACCGTCGAGCTGACCGGCGAGACGAACATGTCCAGCGATGCGGTGCGCCAGGCGCAGCTCTGGGTGGCGACCACCGAGAAGTTCGAGGCGCTCTACCGGCGGGCGTCGCTGAAGGACGTCATCAGCCGCATCGGATGCCTGATCATCGACGAGGTCCATCTGGTGGGCGACCCCGCCCGCGGCGCGACGCTCGAGTCGCTCATCGCCCGGCTGCGTGTCGCCGGGGGCGGCACGCGCATCGTCGCACTGTCGGCGACGGTCTCGAACGCCGAAGAGCTCGCGGCGTGGTTCCACGCAGACCTCGTGCGCTCCGCGTGGCGCCCGACGGCGCTGACGACCCGGCTCATTCCGTACGACGTCCCGACGCGAGGCAAGCGCGAGGACTACGAGACCGCGAAGGACGAGGTCGTCCTGCCGCTCCTGCGACGCCTGATCGGCGAGGACCTGGGCAGCTCGTCTCCCCGGGCGGCCGAGAAGGGATCCTCCAGCGCGGTCGTGTTCTGCGGGAGCAAGGCGGCCGTCGTCCGCACGGCTGCCCGCGCCGCGGGGGTGCCTTACCGAGGCGTCGACCTCGAGACGGTGGTCGAGTCATGCTTCCGCCGAGGCATCGGCATTCACTTCCGTGATGCGCCGCATTCGGGCCGCGCGCTGGACGCGTTCCGGACGCGTGCCCTGCGTGTGCTGGTGGCGACGTCGGGCCTGTCGACGGGGGTGAACACCCCCGCGAAGTTCGTCGTGATCCGAGACCTGGAGCTCGGGATGACGCCGCTGGAGGTCAGCCAGGCGCAGCAGATGTTCGGGCGTGCGGGCAGGGCCGGGCAGGAATCCGAGGGGTTCGGATTCATGCTGGTCCCGAGGGCCGAGGAATCGGCATGGGCGTCGAGATTCAGCGACGGGTACGCGGCAACCAGCCGGATCGCCGGGCAGCTCGGCGACGCGATCCTCGCCGAGCTCCTCCTCGGATCCGTCGTCGACCGCACGAGCGCGCGCGCCTGGTTCGAGCAGACGCTCGCGTTCGCCCAGAACCGTGCGCGTGTCGATCTGGACGGCGTCATCGACGACCTGCTGCGGCGCGGCTTCGCGTCGGAGACCGACGGCCGGCTCGCCCCGACCGAGATCGGCCTGCTCACCTCCCGCCTCATGATCGACGTCGACTCGGCGGGGGAGATGCGGCGGCTGCTCGCCGCGCTCCCCCTGCCGGCGAACGCGGACGAAGCCGAAGAGCTCGTCGTGCAGACGGTCGCCAGCGCGGCGGCCACGCTGCGCGACCGCCCCGTCAATGAGCGCACCTATGGGGGGTACGTCGGTCAGCTGCTCGCAGGGTGGTCGCCGCGGGTCACCGCACGCGCGGCCGATCGGTTCGGCGCGCAGGTGTGCATGGCGGCGGCGCAGATCGTGCTGCGTGCCCCTGGGCGCATGCGCGAGACGCCGCCGCTGGGAGTGTCGATGGCGGAGTTCCGCCGCGCGGCGGAGGACATGCCGCGCTACCTGGCATGGGTCGCGGCTCTCGGATATGCGGAGGCCTCCACCTGGGCTCCCGCTGTCGCCGGCGACCTCGCGCGCCGGATGACCTGGTGGCAGCTGTCCCCCCACCCCGAACGCGGCGCCGGGCGGATGCTCTGGATGTTCGAGCGGATGCTCGAGCCGCAGCATCACCGCAGTCGGATGCCGGACCTCTGGCGTCGTGCCCGAGCCGCCGGCTTCTCGTCGCCCGACGCGATCCACGCGAGACCGCGGGGCGTCGACGTCACCGCGGATGGGTTCGCCGACATCGTCAGCGCCCGCGCCCAGCTCCACCTCGATCCCGTCGTCGATCGCGCGCTGCCCGTGCGCACCTCCACCGCGCACGCCCGCGTGAGCGTCCTGGCCACCGCCGGCAACAGTCGTGCCGTCACCAGCACCCGGCCCACGGTGGGGCCGATCGACCTCGCGCTTGTGCCGCGGTCGTCAGGACAGGTGGCGGCGGACGTCTTCCTCTACACGCGCGACGGTGACTTCGGCTACGACAACCTCGTCGCGGACATCCCCGAGGGCGTGCCCGCGCTCACTCCGCTCGACGAGGCCGTGGGGCTGCTCGACGACCTTCCCGTGGTGCGCGCGGGGCTGCGTCACCCGCGCGGGGTCCGCCGGCTCTTCCAGGGTGAGCGCAAGGCCCTGCGTGAGAGCGTGCGGCCGCTCATCGCCGCGGATCCCCGCCTCGCGGCTGTCGCGATCGCGCTGGCGGAGCACCATGCCGACCCCGAGGCGGCGATCGTCGCGATGCGGACGAATCTGCGCGCGCTCCTCCGGGATTCGAGTCGCCCCGAGCTGCGCTCGCCGGCTGGCGTGCTGCGGTCCCGCGAGGCGTCGGAGGCGGAGGTGCAGGTCACCCTCGCAGCTCTCCTGGCATCCCTCCAGTTCGAGGTGGGGATCGCGATCTCCGAAGGGCATCCGCTCGCCGTCGTTCGGCTGAACGAGCAGTGGGCGCTGGCCGGGCCGCGCCATGCGCAGCCGGGCGCGGTCGAGGCGCTCCTCCCGCCCGTGCTCCCACGGAGGATCGACGCGGTGTCGGCGCCTGCAGTCTCCCGATCCCGCAGCACGGTGGTCGCGCCGTGCTGTGCCTGGACGGCGGAGTTCGCGCGCTGAGGCGTGACTCTGCGCGGATAGACGCGACGGCGGGAGTCGAACCCGCAACGCTCCCGGGTATGAGCCGGTGCCCGGGACCACCCGGATCGCCGCGATGCCCCCACGCTAGGCGGATGCGCCGACACCGGCCTCGCATGTTGCGGCCGGTGGCGACGTGTGACGGCGCGTGACGCGCGCGGCGCGCGGCGGCGGACGCTCAGCGCGCGACGGCGCGGTCGAACGCACCTTGCCGGGTGGAGACGATCTCCTTGCCCAGCGGCGCGAGCGACACCGGCACCATCTTGAAGTCCGCGATGCCCAGCGGAATGCCGATGATCGTGATGCACAGCGCGACGCCCGAGACGATGTGCCCGATCGCGAGCCAGACGCCGGCGACGATGACCCAGATCACATTGCCGAGGAACGACCAGGTGCCCGCGGTGGGCTTCACCACGACCGTGCGCCCGAACGGCCAGAGCGCATACAGCGCGATGCGGAACGACGCGATGCCCCAGGGGATCGTCACGATGAGCACGCACAGGACGACGCCTGCGGCCAGATAGCCGAGGAACAGCCAGAAGCCGGCCAGGACCAGCCAGATGATGTTCAGCAGGGTGCGCACGGGTCGATTCTCGCACCGTCGGCTGTGCAGCCGCCCGGCCGGATGTCAGCACCCCCGCCTAGACTTGATGGGACATGACCGACCCTGCTCCGGCCGCGCGCGACGCGGCATCCGCCCCTCTGATCGTCGTCGGCGACGCCGGACCGCGGGAGGACGACGACCTGCTGCGCGGCCTCAACGAGCCCCAGCGCCGCGCCGTCACCTATCGCGGCCCCGCACTGCTGATCGTCGCGGGCGCGGGCTCGGGCAAGACCCGGGTGCTGACCCACCGCATCGCGTCGCTGCTGCGCAACCGTGAGGCGTGGCCCAGCCAGATCCTGGCGATCACCTTCACCAACAAGGCTGCCGGTGAGATGCGCGAGCGAGTGGGGCAGCTCGTGGGCGAGGCCTCCCGCGGCATGTGGATCTCGACCTTCCACTCCGCGTGCGTGCGCATCCTCCGCCGCGAGGCGGAGCAGTTCGGCTTCAAGAACTCCTTCAGCATCTACGACTCCGGTGACTCGCGCGCGCTCATCAAGCGCCTGGTCAAGGAACACGAGGCCGACGCGTTCGGGCTCACCCCGGCATCCGTCCAGGGGCGCATCTCCAAGCTCAAGAACGAGCTGGCGGATGCCGAGTCGTACGCGCGCCAGGCCAACATGAGCGACCCCGCCGAGCGGGTCTTCGTCGAGGTCTTCGCCGACTACGAGAAGTCGCTGCGGCGGGCCAACGCCTTCGACTTCGACGACCTCATCGCCCAGACGGTGTATCTCTTCCGCGCCTTCCCGCACGTCGCCGACGTGTACCGGCGGCGGTTCCGCCACATCCTGGTCGACGAGTACCAGGACACCAACCACGCGCAGTACTCGCT
>NZ_JANJFJ010000612.1:0-1732 GCF_024626565.1 Microbacterium sp. zg.Y909 | reverse complement strand
GCGAAGGTCACCGCGCAGTTCGAGAAGGGTCTCACCACCGACGCCGAGCGTCGTCAGGAGCTCATCAAGATCTGGACCGAGGCCACCGACGAGGTGCAGAAGGCCATGCGGGACAACTTCCCGGCCGACAACACCATCAACCGCATGGTCAGCTCCGGCGCCCGTGGTAACTGGCTGCAGATCCGCAACATCGCGGGTATGCGAGGCCTGGTGAACAACCCCAAGGGTGAGATCATCCCGCGCCCGATCATCTCCTCGTACCGCGAGGGTCTGTCGGTGGCGGAGTACTTCATCGCCACGCACGGTGCCCGCAAGGGTCTGGCCGACACCGCCCTGCGTACCGCCGACTCGGGTTACCTGACCCGACGCCTCGTGGACGTCTCGCAGGACGTCATCATCCGCGAGGAGGACTGCGGCACGAGCAAGGGCCTGGAGTTCACCATCGCGGCCCCCGGTGCCGACGGCACGCTGCGTCGCGACGAGAACGTGGAGAACTCCGTGTTCGCCCGTACCCTCGCCGCCGACGTGGTCGACGCCCAGGGCACGGTCGTCGCCTCTGCCGGTGACGACGTGGGTGACGTGCTCATCGACAAGCTGGTCGAGGCCGGCGTCGAGACCATCAAGGTCCGCTCGGTGCTCACCTGCGACTCCGCCGTCGGCGTCTGCGCGAACTGCTACGGCCGTTCGCTGGCCACCGGCAAGATCGTCGACATCGGCGAGGCGGTCGGCATCATCGCCGCCCAGTCGATCGGTGAGCCCGGCACGCAGCTGACGATGCGTACCTTCCACACCGGTGGTTCGGCCTCGGCCGACGACATCACGCAGGGTCTGCCCCGCGTGCAGGAGCTGTTCGAGGCGCGCACCCCCAAGGGTGCATCGCCGATCGCAGAGTCCGCCGGACGCATCACGATCGACGAGACGGACAAGGCCAAGAAGGTCATCCTGACGCCCGACAACGGCGACGAGCCGCACGTCTACCCCGTGCTCAAGCGCGCGACGCTGCTGGTCGAGGACGGCCAGCACGTCACGGTCGGCCAGCCCCTGCAGGTCGGCACGCTCGACCCCAAGGAGGTCATGCGTGTCATGGGCGCCCGCGAGGTGCAGAAGTACCTCGTCAACGGCGTGCAGGGCGTGTACCGCTCGCAGGGTGTGCCGATCCACGACAAGCACATCGAGGTCATCGTGCGCCAGATGCTGCGCAAGGTGACGGTCGTCGACCACGGTGAGACGACGCTGCTTCCGGGTGAGCTGGTGGACTTCAAGCGCTACCAGAACATGAACCGCGAAGCGGTCGCCGAGGGCAAGCGTCCCGCATCGGGTCGCCCCGAGCTGATGGGTATCACGAAGGCGTCGCTCGCGACCGAATCGTGGCTGTCGGCCGCATCGTTCCAGGAGACCACCCGCGTGCTCACGCAGGCGGCGATGGAGGGTCGCAGCGACCCCCTGGTCGGTCTCAAGGAGAACGTCATCATCGGAAAGCTCATCCCCGCCGGAACGGGACTTGCGAAGTACCGCAACGTCGCCGTCGAGGCGACGGAAGAGGCCAAGAGCGAGCGGTACCCCAACCGCATCTTCGCCTCGGACGGCACGTACAGCGATGCCGACCTGAGCTACGTCGATTTCGACAGCTTCTCGACGGACGACTTCACGCCCGGCACCTACAACTGATGCGGGTGGGGCCGCTTCGGCGGCCCCACCGCCCCGCGCAGTGACACCAAGCGCCCCCGGTTCA
>NZ_JANJFJ010000611.1:0-1734 GCF_024626565.1 Microbacterium sp. zg.Y909 | reverse complement strand
GCGTGGGCGCCGTCGGTGCACTCGGCGACGACGTCGATGTCGTCCTCCAGGCGCAGCAGCGCCGCCAAGGCCGAGCGGATCATCCCCTCGTCGTCGGCGAGGAGCACCCGGATCACGACCGAACCCCGACCTGGGCGGGCACGGTCATGCTGACGGCGAACTCCCGCGGTGCGCGGCGCACATCGAGCACTCCCCCGGCGTCCGCCGCCCGCCGCGCGAGACCCTCCAGACCCGCGCCGTCCTGCGTCACCGGCACGTCTGCTCCCCTGTCGTTGGTGATCTCGTACCGCCAGGACGACCCGGCCCGTGTCAGCGCCAGGCGCGCCCATCCGCCGCCGCCGTGCCGCAGGATGTTCGTCGTCGTCTCGCGGATGACCGGTCCGAGCACCGCTGCCGGCGCGATGTCGGCATCGGGATCGATCGAGGCCTGCGCCGCGATCCCCGCCGCCTGGAGCAGATCCACGGCGTTGGCGAGCTCATCGCGCAGCGGCACGGCGCGGAACCTCGTCGCGAGGTCCCGCGTTCCCTGACGGGCCTCGTCGACGCTCGTGCGCGCGGCCTGCAGGTGCTCGAGCGCTGCCTGCGGGTCGCGGGCCATCAGGCGCTCGGCGAGCTCGAGCTGCAGCGCGATCACCTGCAGGTGATGACCCTGCAGATCGTGGACGTCGGTGGCCACCCGCAGCCGCTCCTGGGTCGCCGCGAGCCTCGCCTCGGAGGCTCGCACGCGGTCCAGCGTGATGAGCACGTCCCACCACCACAGCGACACCACCGTCATGCCCGGCAGCAAGACGAGGTAGAAGCCGACGAACCCCCAGTCCTCGAGGTCCCGCTGCATGTCGATGGCCCAGAGGCCCGCGAGCGCCACGCTGACCACCACTACGACGCGCAGCCGCACCCCGGCCTGCCAGTTCAGGAACATGAGCGACTGGGCCAGCGGCAGGGCGGCGAAGGCCCACACGCCCGTCAGGGCGATGATGACCGCCCCGTACGCCGCGGCGATGAGCAGCGGCGCGAGCGCTCGGGGCCACGTCGCGAGCGGGCCGGTGTCGGTGCGGTCGCGGTAGTCCGTCAACAGCACCACCGTCGACGCGCACCACAGCAGGCCACCGCAGGCGACCGTGGCGACGGCGAGCGGGGTGGTCTCCCACTCGGCGATCATCGAGATGCCCAGGGTGAGCAGCATCAGCTCGAAGAAGACGATCGCCGCCACGGTGTACCACCAGGTGGCTCTGATCCCCCTCGTCAGGCGCAGCTCGCCGCGGGCGGCCGCATCGGTCGGGGGCGTGGCGGTGCGGGTCACCCGTCCACTGTATGGGCATGACAGATGTCACGGATGCCGCGTGGGAACTGCCCGCGAACAGGTGACAGAACGGCACTTACCGCGTCGACGCCGAGGCGGTGGACTGGTGTCATCGCCACCGTCACCCGATCGGCCGGCCCACACCCAGGAGAACGACCATGACCCTCATCGACCGCTTCCAGGACCTCGTCGCCCAGGTGCCGGACCTCGTGCAGCCTCTCATCCTCGCCCTGGCAGGCGCGGTGCCGTTCATCGAGGGTGAGGGCGCGGCCGCCATCGGCATCGTCGGCGGCATCCACCCCGTCGTCGCCGTCGCTGCCGGCGTCGTGGGCAACTTCCTCTGCGTCGCGGTGCTGGTGCTGCTGAGCTCCGGTGCGCGCACGGCCGTCGTCACCCGGCGCCGCGAGAGCGTGCGGGCGCGCGAAGCGGTGGCG
>NZ_JANJFJ010000610.1:0-1745 GCF_024626565.1 Microbacterium sp. zg.Y909 | reverse complement strand
TGGGGCGTCCCCTCTGGGGGGTCGACGTGGCGATCGCCGATGCCGAGCAGGAGGAGCAGATCGCGCTGCTCACCGACCCCGACGCGCTGGGCGAGGTGGTGGTGCGCGGGCACAACCTGTTCAAGGGCTATCTCGGGCGGCCCGAGGCGACCGCGGCGACGATCGTCGACGGATGGTTCCGCACCGGCGACCTCGGCCGGTTCGTCGACGGGGTGCTGACGATCGTGGACCGCAAGAAGGACATGATCGTGCGCAGCGGCTACAACGTGTACCCGACCGAGGTGGAGGCCGTGATCGCGCGGCATCCCGCCGTCGCGGTCGCAGCCGTTTTCGGCGTGCCCGACGACTTGCGCGGGCAGGAGGTGCACGTGGCGGTGGTGCCGCACGACGGACACAGTGTGGATGCCGACGAGCTGATCGCCTTCACACGAGAGCGCATCGCGGCGTACAAGTACCCGCGGACCGTGCACGTGCTGGCGGATCTGCCGCTGGGCGGCAGCGGCAAGGTGCTGAAGCGGGAGCTGGTCGCGCGGTTCTCGCCCGCGCCGACCGTCGTCGCCGCCGCCGTGATCCCCGACTCCGGGTTGGGCCCCATCGCCTGACCTGAAACCTGCTGGACGAACGCCGCGCCGGGGGATCCCCCGGCGCGGCGTTGCGCGTGCCCGGCGTGCCCGGCACGCATCGACGGCAAGCACGCACCCCGCGCGTCCGCGGTGGACGCCCGCGCCGCCGCGCCAGACGCACAACACCCCCTGGCGGAGCCCTCGGGCCCGTCAGGGGGTGTTGTGCGATGACGCGCTCGGCGTCAGGCGCCGGGGACTCCGGCGCCTGACAGCGGCACCGGCTGCGGGTCCACTGCCGTCACACTGCCGTCGCGAACCTCGTAGGTCGCGTCGATGTAGTCCTGCACGCCCTGGTCCACCGTCGTGATGCCGACGCCCAGATACGCGGCGTGGCTGTCGGGACCGAACGCCAGCGGCAGGATGCCGTTGCCCACGAGGTCGCCTGACCGCACCGCCTCGACGAGGGCCTCGCGCGTCGGGTTCTCGCCCGCCGCGGCCAGCGCCTCGGCGAAGACGTACCCCACGCTCATGCCGAAGATCGTGTTGCCGTCGAAGGGGGCGTCGCCGTTGTACTCCGTGTTGATCTCGCGGAAGAGCTCGACCCACTCGTCGTCGGCCATCGGCAGGTAGTTGGTGCCGGTGAAGCCCTGGAGCAGCTTCGGCGCCATGTCCTCGCCGAGGTAGCCGACGAGGGTGGGGTAGTCGGCGCCCGACGAGGAGCCGAACCACTGCGGGAACCAGCCCAGCTGCGCCGCCGTGCCGACCGCGAGCGCGGTGAAGCCGTTGATGGTCGCCAGCGTCACGATGTCGCATCCGGCGGCCTGCAGCGCGCCGATCTGCGCGGTGACGTCCTGGTTCGACACCGAGTACCGCTGCACCTCGGTGAGGCCGTCCGCGCCGAGGGCCATCTCGAGACCCTCGAGGAATTCGTCGCCGAAGTCGTCGTCCTGACCGAGCATGCACACCGCCGCGTCGGGGAACTCGTCGGCGGCGTACTGGCCGAGCGCCGCGCCCTCGACGACGTAGTCGGCGTTGAAGCCGAAGGTGTTCGGGTAGGTCTCGGGCTGGTTCCAGGCGGTCGAGCCCGATGCCACGAACAGGTCGGGCACCGAGTTCTGGTCGAGGAAGTCCAGCACCGACTGGTGGGTCGCCGTGCCGAGGCCGTTGAGGATCGCGAAGACC
>NZ_JANJFJ010000609.1:0-1753 GCF_024626565.1 Microbacterium sp. zg.Y909 | reverse complement strand
CGTCACGAGTCCGGCATGTTCACCGGCAAGGGCGTGCAGTGGGGTGGCGCCGAGGTGCGCACCGAGGCCACCGGCTACGGCGCGGTGTTCTTCGCGCAGGAGATGCTGGGCGTTCACGGTGACTCACTGCACGGCAAGCGCGTCGCCGTCTCGGGCTCGGGCAACGTGGCCGTCTACGCGATCGACAAGGCATACCAGCTGGGCGCGACGCCGGTGACGGCCTCGGATTCGTCCGGGTATGTCGTCGACGATGCCGGCATCGACCTGGTGCTGCTGCGCCAGGTGAAGGAGGTCGACCGCGAGCGCATCTCGGCGTACGCGGACCGGCGCCCCAGCGCCCGCTTCATCGAGGGCAAGCGACCGTGGGAGGTGCCGGTGGACATCGCCATCCCCTCGGCGACGCAGAACGAGCTCGACGAGGGCGACGCTGCCATGCTCATCGCCAACGGCGTGCGTGCCGTGGCCGAAGGCGCGAACATGCCGTCGACGCCGGGCGCGGTCGCCGCCTTCCAGCGGGCCGGGGTGCTGTTCGGGCCGGGCAAGGCCGCGAACGCCGGGGGTGTCGCAACGTCGGCACTGGAGATGAGCCAGAATGCCTCGCGCCAGCGCTGGAGCTTCGCCGACAGCGAGCGCAAGCTGCAGACGATCATGAAGGGCGTGCACGACTCCGCCTTCGCCGCCGCCGAGCGCTACGGGCACCCGGGCGACTACGTGGTCGGCGCGAACTCCGCCGGTTTCGAGCGGGTCGCCCACGCGATGCTCGCCCAGGGCGTCATCTGACGCGAGTGAGTGTCCACGCCGCCGCAAGCGGCCCTCTCCGAGCGCCTCAAAGGCACAGACGCGGCCACTGAACCCACGCCGGGCGCCGAGGCACCACCCGCCGGGCTCCGGTCGTCACAAAGGGCGCCCGAAACCCCGCACAAGGGGCCGCACGCGACCACCGACGCCGGCGCCTCTCCTCGCGCGCCGACGCGCCCCCGCTCACACGGCGATGGTTGCCGCGCGCTGAATACTCACTCGGCGGATCCCGTCACTCGACGTGCGTGATCTCGCAGTCCGAGCCGGGAGACAGAATGCCCTCGTGGCCGTCGTCGAATGTGACCGTGAGCAACGGGGACGCCGGGTCGCCGGTCACCTCGGTCACGATGCCTTCACGCTCCGGCGCGCCCACGGTACGACCGTGGATGCGGATGCGATCCCCCACTGCGGCTTTCATCGTCGGCCACCTCCGCCGCCCACCGTACGACGCCCCGGCCGCGGGCGCGAGGGGGTGCGTGTCAGCCGGCCGCCTTCTCCGGCACCGCGGGCGCCGGAAGCGGGAAGAACTGATCCAGCAGCTGCGAGACCCACGCGATGAGATCCCGATCGGCCAGCGCCTCGCCGCCGGCGGTCGGCAGCGGCACGACCATCGCGTCTCCCCCGGCGAGCAGCTTGCCCTTCGGGTACAGCCGCTGCAGGCGCACGCGCAGCGAGTCGGGCAGATGCGCGGGCGCGACGCGCAGGTTCGGACCCATCGCCACGACGTCGGTGAGCCCGGACTGGGCGGCCCGGCGCCGCAGGCGCGCGACGGCGAACAGCCCCTCCGTCTCGGGCGGCAGGTCGCCGTACCTGTCGGTCAGCTCCTCTATGACGAGATCGATCGCGTCGTCCTTGGCGGTGGCGGATGCCGCGGCCGACAGCTTCTGGTACGCCTCGAGGCGCAGCCGCTCGCTGTCGATGTAGGACTCCGGGATGCGGGCCTGCACCGGCAGCT
>NZ_JANJFJ010000608.1:0-784 GCF_024626565.1 Microbacterium sp. zg.Y909 | reverse complement strand
TACGAGTCGTACATCGCCGTCGCCGAGGCGCTGAACCGCCTGACCCCGGGCGACCACGACAAGAAGAGCGCGCTGTTCAACTCCGGCGCCGAGGCCGTCGAGAACGCCGTGAAGATCGCCCGCAAGTACACCGGCAAGCAGGCCATCGTCGCGTTCGACCACGGCTATCACGGCCGCACCAACCTCACGATGGCGCTGACGGCGAAGTCGATGCCCTACAAGAGCGGGTTCGGACCGTTCGCCCCGGAGGTCTACCGCGCCCCGGGGTCGTACCCGTTGCGTGACGGCCTCTCCGGCCCGGATGCCGCCGCTCGCGCGATCACCCTCATCGACAAGCAGGTGGGCGCCGACAACCTCGCCGCCGTCATCATCGAGCCCATCCAGGGGGAGGGCGGGTTCATCGTCCCGGCCGACGGATTCCTGCCCGCCATCGCGGATTGGTGTCGCGCCAACGGCGTCGTCTTCATCGCCGACGAGGTGCAGTCGGGCTTCGCCCGCACCGGCGCGATGTTCGCCAGCGACCTGTTCGGCATCGTGCCGGACCTGGTCACGACGGCGAAAGGCATCGCGGCGGGCATGCCGCTGGCCGCGGTGACCGGCCGAGCCGAGATCATGGATGCCGCCCACGTCGGCGGCCTGGGCGGCACCTATGGCGGCAACCCGGTGGCGTGCGCCGCCGCGCTCGCCGCGCTCGAGGCCTTCGAGAACGACGGCCTCGTCGAGCGGGCGCAGCAGATCGAGCAGCTCCTGCGGGGCCGTCTGGAACCGCTCGCCGCCGCCGACC
>NZ_JANJFJ010000607.1:0-970 GCF_024626565.1 Microbacterium sp. zg.Y909 | reverse complement strand
GTCGATCCCGAGACGGGTGCGCCGGATGCGACGCTGACGGCCGCGGTCGCGAAGTCGGCCATCGCCGAGGGCGTCATCGTGCTCACCTGCGGCACCCACGGCAACGTCATCCGCTTCCTCCCGCCGCTGTCGATCACCGACGACCTGCTCCACGAAGGGCTCGACGTCGTGGCATCCGCCCTGGCCTCCCACTGAGCCGTCCGCGCCGCTCCACCCCACCGCGGCGCGCCTCGGGGCGTCCGGCGTGCGTGCCGAGCTTCGGGGACGGCATGATGGGCGTCAAGCACACGCTGATCCCTGCCGATGGGGCGGGGGGAACGGAGCACCCATGAGCACGTACGCCGTCGTGAACCCCGCCACGGGGGAGACCCTCGCCACCTATCCCACCGCCACCGCCGCCGAGGTCGAGCAGGCCATCGCCGTCGCAGACGAGGCCGCCCGCGGGTGGCTGCGCGAGTCGTCGGCCGAGGAGCGGGCGCGGCTGCTGCGCCGGGTCGCGGAGCTCCACCGCGAACGCCGGGACGACCTCGCCGCGATCATCGTGCGGGAGATGGGCAAGCCCTTGGCCGCCGCCGAGGGCGAGGTGGACTTCGCCGCAGACATCACCGAGTACTACGCCGACCACATCGGCGAGATCACCGGCGACACCCCCGTGGACATCTTGGGGGAGGGGACCGCGGTCATCCGCCGTGCGCCGCTCGGAGTGCTGCTCGGGATCATGCCGTGGAACTTCCCCTACTACCAGGTGGCGCGCTTCGCGGCCCCGAACATCGCGATCGGCAACGCGATCCTGCTGAAGCACGCCTCACAGTGCCCGCAGTCGGCCGAGGCGATCGAGAAGATCTACGCCGACGCCGGCTTTCCGGCAGGGGTGTACACCGACCTGCGCCTGACCAACGAGCAGGCCGCCGAGGTCATCGCCGACCGCCGCGTGCAGGGCGTGTCGGTGACCGGCTCCGAGCGCGCGGGT
>NZ_JANJFJ010000606.1:0-1762 GCF_024626565.1 Microbacterium sp. zg.Y909 | reverse complement strand
ACGCGCGGACGCTCCACCGCCGCATCGGGTTCGTGTTCCAGAATCCCGAGCACCAGTTCATCGCCGGCACCGTGTTCGACGAGTTGGCCCACGGGCTGCGGCTGCAGAAGCTGCCCGAGCCGCAGGTGCGCGCGCGCACCGACGAGCTTCTGCACCGCTTCGGACTCGAGGACAAGGCCGACGTGCACCCGTTCCTGCTGTCGGGTGGCCAGAAGCGGCGACTGTCGGTGGGGACGGCCCTCGTCGCCGGTGCGCCCGTGCTGGTGCTGGACGAACCCACGTTCGGTCAGGACCGTGCCCGCGCCGACGAGCTGCTGACGCTGCTGCGCGACCTCAACCGCCAGGGCACCACGATCATCGTCGTGACCCATGACATGCAGCTGGTCACCGAGTACGCCGACCGCACGGTGGTGCTCGGCGACGGCCGGGTGCTGGCCGACGCCGCGACAGCCGGGGTCTTCGCCGACGACGCGCTGCTTGCGCGGGCGGGGCTGCGCCTTCCGCCGCTGCGCGAAGCCCTGCGCGGTGCGACGCGGCATCCGCGCCTGCAGTCCGTCGTGCGCCTGGCCGACCTTCCCGGAGGCGGCGCGTGACCGCCGTCGCCGATCCCTACGCCGAGGCCCGGCCGGCGCCGGCGGGGCGGTTCCTCTACGGACTCAATCCGCTGGCGAAGTTCGCAGCTCCCCTGCCCGCGATGGCCGCGCTCGTCTTCGCGCGCGATCTCACGACGCCGCTGGTGTTCCTCGCGCTGGCCTACCTCGTCGTCATCGTCGGCGCGCGGTGGACGTGGCGCCTGGCGGCGGTGCTGCTCGCCGCCGTCCCGCTCGGCGTGCTGCTGGTGGGGTTCGGGATGAGCGTGTGGGTGGATGCCGCGCGCGTCGACGGCACCGCACCGGTGCTGCAGGCGGGCGGGTGGACGCTCTACTCCGGGGCCCTGCAGATCGGCATGGCCACGGCGCTGCGGCTCGGGGCGATCGTCGCGCTGGCGCTGATGGCGGGCCTGACCACCACCGGCCCCGATCTCGTGCGGGCCCTCGTGCAGCAGCTGCGGGTGCCGTACCGCGTGGGGTACACGGCGCTGGCGGCTTTCCGATTCGTGCCGCGGTTCCGGTACGAGCTCGACGTCATCCGTCAGGCGCACCGGGTGCGCGGCTCGTACGGCGGTCGCGGACCGTTCGCGGCGGTCGCCCGGGGCGCCGGGTACCTCGTGCCGCTGCTGGCCGGAGCGATCCGCCACGCCGAGCGGGTGGCGCTGGCGATGGACTCCCGCGCCTTCGGCGCCTACCCAGACCGCACCGAGCGCCACCTCGTGCCCTGGCGGGTGCGCGACACCGTGTTCGTCGCGGCCTCCTGGGTCGTCACGGCTGCGCTGCTCGTCGCCGTGTGGCCCCGCGGCTGACCCCGGGCGCACTGCGGCCGGCGTCCGGCCCGCGCGCGCCGCATCCCTCCCCGCGGCATCCTCGCGCCGAGAAACCACTTCTGCGCTGAGACATCGCGCGTCGCGTGGTGTCTCACCCCGAAAGTGGTTTCTCAGCGGACACGGGCGCGGCGGCGGGGGGCGCGGGCGCGGAGAACGGGCGGATGCGGCGGCAGGGGCGGATGCGGCGGCGGGCGCGGGCGCGGGCGCGGGCGCGAACGACGGATGCCGCGACCCCCGGAGGGACCGCGGCATCCGGTGCGTCAGGTGCGCGTCAGCGCTTGCCGGCGATCTTGCGGCTGACGATGTCGCGCATGATCTCGTTCGTGCCGCCGTAGATCCGGT
>NZ_JANJFJ010000605.1:0-1762 GCF_024626565.1 Microbacterium sp. zg.Y909 | reverse complement strand
CTGATCGCCGGGGGTCAGAAGGTCTGAAGACCCCGCGCGCGGAAGCGATCGCGCACGCTCTCGGCGTGGTCCGCCTCGGGCGGCTGCACGTCGGCCAGGGCGTAGTCGATGCCCAGGCGCTCCCACTTCGACGTGCCCATCTGGTGGAACGGCAGCACCTCGACGCGCGCGACGTTCGGCCAGCGCTCGACGATGTCAGCCACGGCCTCCACGTTCTCGGGGGCGTCGGTCAGACCCGGAACGAGGACGAACCGGATCCACACCGGCACGCCCTTGGCCGCCAGGCGGTCGCCGAAGTCGATGGTGGGCTGCAGCTCGCGGCCGGTCACCTCGCGGTACGTGTCCGGCAGGCCCGACTTCACGTCCAGCAGCACCATGCCGAGGTCGTCCAGCAGGGCGTCGGAGGCGTTGCGTCCGAGGTTGCCCGAGGTGTCGAGGGCGACATGGATGCCGAGCTCCTTCGCCTCGCGGGCCAGTCGCGTCACGAACGCCGGCTGCTGCAGGGGCTCGCCACCCGAGATGGTGAGCCCGCCGCCGGTGGCCTTGAACACCGGCAGGTACCGGCGCAAGCGCGCCAGCACATCGTCGACCTCGGTGGGGATGCCGTCGCGCTGCTGCCACGTGTCGGGGTTGTGGCAGTACTGGCAGCGCAGCGGGCATCCGGCGAGGAAGAGGGTCATCCTGGTGCCGGGACCGTCCACGGAAGTGACGAGCTCCCAGGAGTGCACGCTCGCGACGCGACCCGCCCGAACAGCTTCGAGGTGGGCGTGACGTCCGTCGGAGTCAGGGCGTGCGGCATCGGGCGCCGGCACCAGGATGGCAGACACGGGAGTCAGATTCCCGTGTGGAACGTGCGGCTGATGACGTCGAGCTGCTGCTCGCGCGTCAGTCGCACGAAGTTGACCGCGTATCCGGAGACACGGATGGTCAGCTGCGGATAGTTCTCCGGGTGCTCCATGGCATCCTCCAGCGTCTCGCGCGTGAGCACGTTGACGTTGAGGTGGTAGCCGCCCGAGACCATCTGGGCGTCGAGGAGGCCCACGAGGTTGTGCACCCGCTCCTCTTCGGTCCGGCCGAGGCCGGCCGGGACCACCGTGGTGGTGAGCGAGATGCCGTCCTGCGCCTGCTCGAAGGGGAGTTTCGCGACCGAGAGGGCCGCCGCCAGCATGCCGTGGGTGTCGCGTCCGTTCATCGGGTTGGCACCAGGGGCGAAGGGCTGACCGGCGCGGCGTCCGTCGGGGGTGTTGCCCGTCTTCTTGCCGTAGACGACGTTCGAGGTGATCGTCAGCACCGACTGGGTGTGCACCGCGTTGCGGTAGGTGGGGTGGCGGCGCAGCATCTCCATGAACTCGCTCACGAGGTCACGGGCGATGTCGTCGACGCGGTCGTCGTCGTTGCCGAAGGTGGGGTAGTCGCCCTCGACCTCGTAGTCCACGACCAGGCCGGTCTCGTCGCGCACGGGGCGGACGGTGGCGTACTTGATCGCCGACAGCGAGTCTGCGGCCACCGACAGGCCGGCGATGCCGCAGGCCATGGTGCGCATGACCTCGAGGTCGTGCAGCGCCATCTCGAGCCGCTCGTAGGCGTACTTGTCGTGCATGTAGTGGATGCAGTTGAGCGCGTCGACGTAGGTCTCGGCGAGCCACTCCATCGTCGTGCGGAACTTCTCGCGCACGTCGTCGTACTCCAGCACGTCACCGGTCACCGCAGGCAGCAGGGGCGTGATCTGCTTGCCGCTGACCTCGTCGCGTCCGCCGTTGAT
>NZ_JANJFJ010000604.1:0-1769 GCF_024626565.1 Microbacterium sp. zg.Y909 | reverse complement strand
GTGGCGGGGTCGACGGCGAACTGGATGTTGCAGCCGCCGGTGTCCACGCCCACGGCGCGGATGATGTCGATGCCGATGTCGCGCATCTTCTGGTACTCACGGTCGGTGAGGGTCAGCGCCGGGGCGACGGTGATGGAGTCGCCGGTGTGCACGCCCACGGGGTCGACGTTCTCGATGGAGCAGACGACGACCGTGTTGTCGGCGGTGTCGCGCATGAGCTCGAGCTCGTATTCCTTCCAGCCGAGGATCGACTCCTCCAGCAGCACCTCGCTCGTGGGCGAGTCGTGCAGGCCTGCACCGGCGATGCGACGGAGGTCGCGCTCGTCATAGGCGAATCCGGACCCGAGGCCCCCCATCGTGAACGAGGGACGCACCACGAGCGGGTAGCCGAGCTCGTCGGCGGCGGCGAGCACCTCGTCCATCGTGTGGGCGATGCGCGAGGCTGCGACTTCGGCGCCGGCGTCGATCACCAGCTGCTTGAAGATCTGGCGGTCCTCGCCCTTCTCGATCGCTTCGACCTTGGCTCCGATGAGCTCCACGCCGTACTTGTCGAGGATGCCGGCCTTGTCCAGCGCCATCGCGGCGTTCAGCGCCGTCTGGCCACCGAGGGTCGGCAGGATCGCGTCGGGCTTCTCCTTGGCGATGATCGTCTCGATCACCTCCGGGGTGATCGGCTCGATGTAGGTCGCATCGGCGAAGTCCGGGTCGGTCATGATCGTGGCCGGGTTCGGGTTCACCAGGATGACGCGCACGCCCTCCTCGCGCAGCACGCGGCAGGCCTGCGTGCCGGAGTAGTCGAACTCGGCGGCCTGCCCGATGACGATCGGGCCGGATCCGATGACGAGGACGGAGTTGATGTCGTCGCGCTTAGGCATTCTTCGTGGTCTCCAGGTTCGCGAGCACGAGGTCGCGGAAGCGGTCGAACAGGTAGTTGGCGTCGTGCGGGCCGGCGGCGGCCTCGGGGTGGTACTGCACCGAGAACGCCGGAAGGTCCAGGGCACGCAGGCCCTCGACGACGTTGTCGTTGAGTCCTACGTGGCTCACCTCGACCCGGCCGTAGCCGGCGGGGCTGTCGGTGACGCCCTCGATCGGTGCATCCACGGCGAACCCGTGGTTGTGCGCCGTGATCTCCACGCGCCCCGTCTGCTTGTCGAGCACCGGCTGGTTGATGCCGCGGTGGCCGAACGGCAGCTTGTAGGTGCCGAAGCCGAGAGCGCGCCCCAGCAGCTGGTTGCCGAAGCAGATGCCGAAGAAAGGCAGCTTCTCATCGAGCACCGAGCGCAGCAGTACGACGTGATCGTCGGATGCCGCGGGGTCGCCGGGGCCGTTGGAGTAGAACACCCCCACCGGGTCGATGGCGCGGATCTGGTCGATCGTGACGTCCTGCGGCAGCACGTGCACCTCGAACCCGCGCGCGGCGAGATTGGCCACCGTCGCCTGCTTCACGCCGAGGTCGAGCACCGCGACGGCGCCGATGCGCTCGCCGACGGCCGGCGTCACCTGGGGAGCCGAGACGGAAACCTCGGCCGACAGGTTCTGTCCCGCCATGGTGGGCGCCTCGCGCACGATGCGCAGCTGCTCCTCAGGATCGATGTCTGCGGCGTCGCCGCTGAAGATGCCTCCGCGCATGCTGCCGGCGGAGCGGATGTGGCGGGTGACGGCGCGGGTGTCGATGCCGCTGATGCCGACGATGCCGTCGGCGACCAGTGCCTCGTCGAGCGTGCTGTCCGCGCGCCAGTTGGACACGACCCGTGAGGGGTCGCGCACGA
>NZ_JANJFJ010000603.1:0-1770 GCF_024626565.1 Microbacterium sp. zg.Y909 | reverse complement strand
CCGTGGCATCCTGCACGCGATAGCGCACCACGAGGCTCCCGACGAAGTCGCCGGCCGGCGTCACCTCCACGCGTCCGTCGCCGAGCACGCGCGGCTGCCCCTGCGTCTGACCCACCTCGAGCTGGGCATCGATGACGGTCAGCGGGTCGTTCGGGAACGGGCTCTGGTCGTTGGCGAGCACGTCGATCACCTGCGTGACACCCTGGTGGGCCTCGGGAAGCACGTCCTCTGTCGTCACCGCCAGCGGACGGGTCGAGGCGGCCACAGTCGCCGTCACCGTGGCCGTCACCGGGTCGCTGTCGCCGTCGGTGACCGAGACGTCGATGTTGGCGGACGTGCCCTTGGGGGTCGACGCATCCGTCGAGACGCTCAGCGTGCCGTCCGAGACCGAGGCGCTGAAGCCGTTGGGGACCTGGCCGGCGAGCGCGAACCGCAGGTTCGGCACGTCTTCCTCATTGGGATCGGAAGCGAGGCCCCGAAGGTCGAGCGTCGTGGGATCCTCACCGGGCGAAACGGTGATCGATGCGCCCGACAGCGTCGGCGGCTCGTTGTCGGGCGGCAGCACCGTCACCGGGAGGGTGAGCGTCGCGACCCGGCCCTCGGGGTCGTCGGGGCCGGTGCCGTCGGTGACCTCGAAGGTGATCGCATCGGCGCCGTGGTAGCCGTCGGCCGACGTGTAGACGAGGGTCTCGGCATCCTTCACGAGTCCCGCGCCGTCGGAGTGCACGGCCGACACCTTCGCCGCCTCCGTGACGATCGCCCGGCCGCCCCCGGCGACCACGACGTGGTCGGCCAGGGGGATCTCCACGGTCTCGCCGCTCATGACCTCGATGCCGCCGGTGGAGCGCAGCGACGGGCGCAGATCGGCGAAGCCGGGCACGTGGATGAAGGCCGAGGCCGTCAGCCCGTCGACGTCGGTGACGTCGTAGCGCACGATGCGCGCCGCATCGGCGATCGGCACCCGCACGACGCCCGCCGAGCGCACCTCGACGTCGACGTCGGCGGTCGAGATCTCGAGCTCGTCGCGCACGCCGTCGGGGTCTTCGTCGTTGAGCAGCACCTCGACGTCGACCGTGGGGCTGTCCCCCACGTTGGCGATCGTCACGCGGTCATCGCGTGCGATCGGCGGCTGCAGCGGAACCTCCGGGTCGACGGTGACCACGAGCGAGCCGATGGCGGAAGCGCCCTGGGCGTCGCGGATCGTGTAGCTGAGGGTCTTCGTGCCCGCCTCTTCGGCGCTGGAGACCACGACGCGGTCGCCCTTGACCTCGGCGACGATGCCCTCGGGCACCTCGAGCCCCGACGCCACCAGCGTGAGCTTGTCACCCTCGGGATCGGAGTCGTTGACCATGACCGGCACGGCCACGGTGCGGTCCGGCCGCATCAGCACGACGTCCTTCACCGCGAACGGAGCCTGGTTCACACCGGTGCCCGGCGCGATGCCGACGCGCACGGTCGCAGTCGCCGAGAGGCCGAGACGGTCCTGCACCTCGTACGTGAATTGGTCGGCGCCCGCCGCGTCGGCGAAGGCCTCGTATCGCAGGAAGTTCTCGCCGATCTCGGTGATGCGTCCCTTGGCGGGCGCCGAGGACGATCCGACGATCTGCACCGAGTCGCCGTCGGGGTCGATGCCCTCGAGCGGAATCGGGATCTTCACCTCGGCGCCGCTGAGCACGCGCGCGGTCAGGTCGCGCGGACGCGGGGCCTGGTTGTTCTCGACGTCGACGTCGAGGATCTGGATGGTGACGTACCCGGCATCCTTCTGTCCGA
>NZ_JANJFJ010000602.1:0-1773 GCF_024626565.1 Microbacterium sp. zg.Y909 | reverse complement strand
GCGGGTGTCCCAGACGACGTAGTCGCGGCCGAGCTGGTGCATCACGAGCATGAAGAAGTACGGATCGGTCATCGCCGACATCGACCCGCCGAACGCGGTCTTCACGTAGTTGCGGGTGACCACGTTCACGTGCAGCTCGACCGTGGCTTCGGTCCAATCCGGCGAGAAGCGCCGCACGCGGATGCCGCTGAAGAGGTTCGGGGCCCACAGGCTCATGCCGACGGCCATGCGGCGGGGAGTGATTCGCATGACCGGCATTGTGGCGGACGTGTAGCGGCGCTGCACATGTGCTGGCGGAAACCGACAATCGCGCTTGTTCTAGGTGTAATAGAATAATGGCATGCTGATCAGGATGGACCCCCGCGCCGACGCGCCCCTGTTCGCGCAGATCGCGGCGTCGGTGCGTGCCGAGATCGCCGCCGGGCGGCTGCGGGCCGGAGAGAGGCTGCCGTCGGCGAAGCAGATCGCGCCGTCGCTCGGGGTGAACCTGCACACCGTGCTGCACGCCTACCAGGAGCTGCGCGACGAAGGCCTGATCGAGCTTCGCCGGGGGCGCGGGGCGGTTGTGACCGATGCCGCCATGCGCGTGGGGGAGTTGCGCGCGGAACTCGCCGACCTGGTGGCACGTGCCGCCGCCGCCGGCATCGGACCCGAGACCCTCGCCGCGCTGATCGCCGATCTCGCCCCTGCTCCCTCTGCGACCGCCCCCGAGCCTCAGGAAAGGCCGACACCGTGACCCGACGCCCCGCCGACCCCACCCGCCGCTTCATCATCGTGGCGCTCGTCTCGCCGATCACCATCGCGCTCGCCGCAGCGATCGTGCAACTGGCGATGCTGCCGAACCTGGCCGCCACCGTCGCGATCCACTGGGACTTCAGCGGCACGCCCGACGGCTTCGGGCCGGCGTGGTCGTTCCCCGTGCTGACTGCTTGCCTCGGCATCGGCCTGTCGGCGCTGCTGGCGGGTACCGCCCTGGCTTCGGATCGTGCCGCCGCCCGACGAGACGCACGACCGGCGACACCGACCGCGAACAGCCGCTTCGTCGGCGCGCTGGTACTCGGGACCGTGGCGTTCCTCAGCGTGCTCGCCACGGCGCTCGCGGCGGTGCAGGTGGGCGCACCGGATGAGCAGACGGTGGGAGTGGGTCTCCCGATGCTCGGCGCACTCGCAGCCGGTGTCGCCGCCGGGCTGGCCGGCTGGTGGGTGCAGCCGCGCGCGGCCGCGGCGCCGGCTGCGGGGGAGGCAGCCCACGCGCTCGATCTCGGAGCAGAGGAGAGCGCCGTGTGGGTGCGCACCGCGACGGTGTCCGGGCTGCCTCTGGCGCTGCTGGGCGGCGCTGCGCTCTTCACCGTCGGGCTCGGCGTGGTGCTGCTCGTGACCGCTGACGACGCGGCGGGGTGGATCACGCTGGCGTCCGGCGTCATCGTGACGCTGCTCGTGGCCACGGGCACGGCCTATCGCGTGGTCGTCGACAACCGTGGCCTGACAGTGCGGGCGTTCGCCGGGGTGCCGCGCTGGCGCCTGGAACCGAGCGGCATCCGTGCCGTCGAGGTGGTGTTCGTGAACCCGACCGGGGACTTCGGTGGCTGGGGGTGGCGCTGGACGCCGGGCCGGTTCGCAGTGGTGACGCGCGCGGGTGAGGCGATCCAGGTGACGAGAGCCGACGGCAGGCAGTTCGTCGTCACGGTCGACGACGCCGAGACGGGCGCCGCGGTGCTGCAGGCGGTGGTCGAGCGGGCGCGGCAGGAAGGCCCTCGGACGTGACCCGCGCCC
>NZ_JANJFJ010000071.1:0-16136 GCF_024626565.1 Microbacterium sp. zg.Y909 | reverse complement strand
GCCGGGGGCGTGGGGGGTTGGGGGCGTGCCTCCGGGGGGTGGCTTTCCGGTTGCCGCCGAGTGCTTCCCGTTTTCGCATGTGAGTTCCTGCTCACACGGGGGGTGGGGGCGGCGTCCGCGCGGCCGACTGCGCCTGCGCCTGCGCTGGGGTCGGTATCGCCCACTGCGCCGGTGTCTGTGTCCGCGTCGCTGTCTGCGCCGGGGCCGGGGCCGGCGCCCGTGGTCGGGCTGGAGCCGCTGTCGGTGTCGGCGCCGGACCCGGCGGCCCCACCGAGAGGGCTGTGTGAACCGGAACTCACATGCGCAAACGGGGGAACGTCGGCGGAATCACGCGCCCGAGAGGCATCAACCTTCATCCGGTGCAGCAGCCACGTCGACTTCTCCCCGGCGCCGTCGGTACGGATGAGCGCGAGACGCACGTCGCCCAGCGGCCCGCCGGGGCGTCCGTGCGCCGTGAAGATCACCTCGTCTTCGCGCCACTTCTCCAGGTCGTAGACGCCGGCATCCCAGATGGTCATCGTTCCCGCGCCGTATTCCCCGCGCGGGATCTCGCCCTCGAAGGTCGCGTACTCGAGGGGATGGTCCTCTGTCATCACGGCGAGGTGGTTACGCGAGGGCGTCTCGGGCACGCCCTTGGGCACGGCCCAGCTGACCAGCACGCCGTCGCGCTCCAGCCGCAGGTCCCAGTGCAGGCGCGAGGCGTGGTGCTCCTGGATGACGAACCGGGGGAGTTCGGATGCCGCGCGCCCGCCCAGGGCGTTGTCGGGCACGGGTTCGGGAGTCAGGCCCGCGGTGCGCTTGGCGATGTAGGCGGCCAGAGGGCCGTCGGACGACGCGCGCCCGTCGGCGTGGAACCCCAGCGGGGCCAGCGGATCGCCCATGGTCTCGGCCCGCTCCAGCACCTCGCTGAAGAGGAGGTGCCGCAGGTCGGGGTCATCGAGCTCCTCCCACGCGCGAGGAGCCGCCACCATCGGCTGCTCCCGCCCTCGCAGCGAATACGGGGCGATCGTGGTCTTCGAGCCGTTGTTCTGGCTCCAGTCGATGAAGACCTTGCCGGGGCGCTGAGCCTTCGCCATCTGACTGACCACGAGGTCGGGCTGGTCCGCTTCGACAACGCGTGCCAGCTCGCGCGCCACCGACGTGATCTGCTCGCTCGACTGTTCGCCGGGCAATGCCGCGTAGAGGTGGATGCCCTTGCTGCCGCTGGTGACCGGATGCGGCTCCAGCCCCATGCCCGCGAGAATCTCCCGCAGCAGGCGTGCCACTTCGGCGCACTCGACCAGGCCCGCACCCGGGCCGGGGTCGAGATCCAGCACGATCCGATCCGGATTCGCGCGTCCGCCATCGGGAGCAGAGCGCCACTGCGGCACGTGCAGTTCGAGGCTCGCCACCTGCGCGAGGTAGACCAGCGTCGGGCGATCGCCGACCAGCGGGTAGTCCTTGGCGCCCGTGGAATGGTCGATCGGCATCCGCCTTACCCAGTCCGGGGCGCCGCGCTCGAGGTCCTTCGCGAAGAACGAGGGCGCATCGACGCCTTCGGGCCAGCGCTTGCGGGTGACGGGGCGGCCCATCACGTGCGGGATCATCAGCGGCGCGATGCGGGTGAAGTAGTCGATGACCTCGCCCTTGGTGGTGCCCGTGGCCGGGTAGAGCACCTTGTCGAGGTTCGTCACCCGCAGCCGGCGACCGTCGATGCGGATCAGCTGCCCCTCATCTGCCATGTCAGCAGGTTAGTGCGCAACCTCTAGGCGGGACGGATGCGACGGGTGTTCACTGTGAGCATGAGGGCTATCTGGAAAGGTGCACTGACTTTCGGGCTCGTGAACGTGCCGGTGAAGGTCTACACCGCCACCGAGGACCACGACGTGCCGCTGCATCAGGTGCACAACGCCGACGGCGGGCGCATCCGCTACCAGCGCAAGTGCGAGGTCTGCGGCGAGGTCGTGGCGTATGCCGACATCGACAAGGCGTACGACGACGGCGAGCAGACGGTCGTGCTCACCGCCGATGACATCGCATCGCTGCCGTCCGAGCGCAGCCGCGAGATCGACGTGGTGGAATTCGTCCCGAGCGACCAGATCGACCTGCTCACCCTCGACAAGGCGTACTACCTCGAACCCGACTCCGCCTCGCCCAAGGCCTATGTGCTGCTGCGGAAGACCCTCGAGCAGACCGACCGCACCGCCATCGTGCGCTTCGCGCTGCGGCAGAAGACCCGGCTGGCGGCCCTGCGGGTGCGCGGCGACGTGCTCGTGCTGCAGACGCTGCTGTGGGCCGACGAAGTGCGGGAGGCCACCTTCCCCGCGTTGGATGAGTCGGTGCGCATCTCGGCGAAGGAGCTGGAGCTGTCGGCCAGCCTGGTCGAGAGCTTCGCCAGTGACTTCGACCCGGAGGACTTCACCGACGAGTATCAGCAGGAGCTGCGCACCCTCATCGAGGCGAAGCTCGAGAAGGGCGACGCTCTCGACACATCGGAGACGTTCGGCGAGGTGGAGGAGTCCGACACAGGTGGCGAGGTCATCGACCTGATGGCGGCCCTCCGGGCGAGCGTGGAGCGCTCACGGGCGGCTCGGGGCGGCTCGGGGAGCGCCGACTCCGACGACGCGGCACCCAAGAAGTCCGCCGCCGCGCCAACCGGGAAGAAGGCACCCGCAAAAAAGGCACCCGCCGGGAAGGCACCGGTCAAGACGGCGGCCGCCCAAAGCTCACCGGCTAAGAAGACCCCGGCGAAGAAGGCGCCCGCGAAGAAGAAGGCCAGCTAGCCGCGCGCTGCGGCGGGACCCTCGGGGTTCTCGTCGATGTCGTCGTCGAACGCGTCCTGGTCCAGGACCAGTTCCTGAGCCTCTGCGGCATCCGTCACGCCGTCGTCGCCGGCGGCCTTCTCCTGCGCGACCTTGCGGCGCTCGGCGAAGTAGTGCCAGACGACGAAGACGAGCGTCCCTGCGACAGCGGCGAGCAGGATCACGTCGATGTACTCCGACACGAAGTCGCCGACGAAGGGGATGAACCCGATTCCGTAGCCGATCATCGTCAGGCCGAAGCCCCACAGCACGGCGCCGATGAAGTTGTAGAGCGAGTAGCGGCGCCACGGCATGTGTCCGACGCCCGCCGCAACCGGCGCGAACGTGCGCACGATGGGAACGAACCGCGCCAGGATGATCGTGAGGCCGCCGTACCGCTCGAAGAAGGCGTTGGTGCGTTCGACGTTGCGGCGGCTGAAGACGCCCGATTCCTTGCGCTCGAACACCGCCGGGCCGCCCTTGTGGCCGATGAGGTACCCGGCCTCACCGCCGACGAAGGCAGATAGGCCGATGAGCAGCGCCACCCACCACGCGCTGATGCCGAAGACGCCATCGGGCGCGACCGCCGTCGAATGAGACAGTAGGCCCGCCATGATCAGCAGCGTGTCGCCTGGCAGCAGGAAGCCGACCAGAAGTCCCGTCTCGGCAAAGACGATGAAGCACACCACCAGCAGCGCCCAGGGCTGCGAGTTCGTGATGATCGCGGCGGGGTCCAGCCACGGGATCAGCGCGGTCGGTGCGTGCAGTGCGGTTTCGAGCACAGGGGTCCCGTCGGTCGGATGTCGGCGGTGTCAGTGGTGGATGGCGCGGCATCCATCCGTGCGGAAGGTGGGACTTGAACCCACACGCCCGAAGGCACAGGAACCTAAATCCTGCGTGTCTGCCGATTTCACCACTCCCGCCGGGTTGCCCCAGTCTACTGGGGGGAGCGGGGCTCTCCTTCGACGATGACGGCCACGCCCTCCTCCTCGACGGAGGCGCCCTGGGAGCCGCGCGGGGAGCCCGCGACGAACCAGTACCCGAGTCCGACCACCACGGCACCGCCCACGAGGTTGCCGGTGCCCACCCAGAGCATGTTGCCGCCGAAGTCGGCCCAGGTCGCCGCGTCGACGCCGGTCATGAGGCCCAGCGCGTACGTGGTCATGTTCGCCACGACGTGCTCGTAGCCCGAGGCGACGAAGGCGAGGATCGCGAAGGCGATCACGGCGATCTTGGGGCCGTCTGAGGTGAGGCGTGCGCACATCCAGATCGCCAGGCACACCAACACGTTGCAGAGGATGCCGCGGAGGAACAGCTCATGCGGCAGCTCCGCCGACTTCGCGGTGAGCATGTCGGTGAGCATCGCCTCGGCGCCCGGATTCGAGTGCAGCAGTCCCGCGCCCGCGACGACCGCCGAGAACAGTGCGGCGCCGACCAGATTGGCGACGAAGGTCACGGCGAGAGCCGCGGCAGCCCGCCCGGGGCGGACGACGCGCATGGCGACGCCCTGGGTCAGGGTCATCATGCTCGAGGTCGCGAGCTCGCCGCCGGCGAAGACGACGAGCGTCAGGGCGGCGGCGAAGACGAGCCCCCCGACGAGCTTTCCGGCGCCGGACCCTGCCGCGATCAGTGGGCCTGCGGTGCTCACCATGAGGATGACGCCGACCCCGAGATACGCTCCGGCGAGCATGCCGGAGACGACGAATCGTGCCGGGGTCAGCAGACCCTGCGCCTTGTGACGGGCGGCGTCGGCCTGCACGTTGAGCGCTTGCGTGATGGTCAGCATCGGGGGTACTCCAGGGCAGCGGGCACGGGGCGGGGAAGTCCCATGATCTCCATGTTCACCGGTCCAGCGCCAGGATCGCTGAAGCGCCGCCGTGAAAAACCTTCAGGGCGGGCGGCTGACGGTGTCAGCCCGCCGGCATCGCGTGCGCGGCGTCGAGCTCGATGTACTCCGCTTCGAGCGGATGCCCGTCGTAGCCGTCGCGGCTGTCATACCGGGCCACCGCCCATCCGGTCTGCAGCATATGGGTGCCCGCGTCGCGGCCGTCGACCCGCACGTAGCGAAGCAGCCGACCGTATCGGTCGGCGTCGTCGTGGCCGGTGACGGCGACGAGGGTGACCGGGCCGGCGGAGAGGAACGCGCCGAGATCCGCTGCGGCATCCGCGTAGCCCGCTTCGCCCCGCTCCGGGGTGTCGATGCCGATCAGGCGCACCTTGCCCTCGGTGGTGTCGATGGTGTCGCCGTCGGTGATGGCCAGCACGTCGACGGTCTGCGCCGTCGGTGCCTCCGTGCTGCGCGAATCGGCGCGCGGTCCGTCGCCCGCGAGCCAGAGGCCGATGACGACGACGGCCCCTGCGAGGAGCGCCAGGACCAGCGCCCAACCCTGGGCGCGCTGGCTTCGTCGCGCGGTGGTCGCGGATCGCGTGTTACGGCGTGCGCACATGCACGAGCTGCCACCCCTCGGGCACCTGCGCCTGCAGGGCGGGCATGTCGTCGGCCTCGATCTCGCGCCCGCCATCGCGTCGCACGATCGTGCCGACGGCGGTGACCGTGACCGTTCCCTTGGTCATGCGCACCGGTGCGTCGCTCAGCTGCCAACCCGCCGGCATCTGCGCCTCGAGCTTCTCGTGGATCTCGGCGAGGGACTGCGCCTCGACGGTGATCTCGCGGGACTCGACGGGGCGGATGGAACCGATCAGCATGCCTTCCAGCGTAGGCGCGGTCGCCGACACCCCTCGCCACCCCGCCCGCCCCGCCGCCCGTCGCTGTGGATAACTCGCGCGCCACGGGCGGGGCGTTGCGAGGATGCATCGGGTGAGCCTGGCCTACGCGTCGACCGGAGCCGCCCACATCGCGGCGGGGGTCACCGAGCGTGTGCGGGAGCGGCTGCGTGCCGAGCCCGTCGATGCCGCCCGCATCGCCGAGGTGGCCACGGAGATCGCGCGGGCCGAGGTGCGTCGTCACAACGACTTCGCGCTCGCGCGAGGGCTGGCCACGGTCGATGACGAGGGCGCGTGCGTGCGCGAGGTGCTCGCGGCGGTCACCGGGTATGGGCCGTTGCAGCCGTTCCTGGAGGACCCGACGGTCGAGGAGGTCTGGATCAATGCTCCGGACCGCATCTTCATCGCTCGGGCGGGGCGCAGCGAACGGCTGGACCTGGTTCTGACCGATTCCGCGGTGCGGGACCTGGTGGAGCGGATGCTGCACGCCAGCGGTCGCCGCGTGGATCTCAGTCAGCCCTTTGTCGACGCGTCGCTGCCCGACGGTTCGCGGCTGCACGTCGTGATCCCCGACATCACGCGCCGGCACTGGTCGGTCAACATCCGCCGGTTCTTGCCGATGTTCCGCGACCTCGACCGGCTCGTCGCCGCGGGCTCGCTCACCCTGCGGGCCGCCGACATGCTGCGCGGGGCGATGGCTGCCGGGCGCAGCGTGCTGATCTCGGGAGCGACCCACAGCGGCAAGACGACCCTCCTGGGCGCACTCATCGCGGCGTGCCCGCCGGAGCATCGCATCGTGACGGTGGAGGAGACCTTCGAACTCGCCGTCGACGCCGACGACCTCGTCGCCCTTCAGGGCCGACAGCCGAGCCTCGAGGGGACGGGCGAGGTGACCCTGCGGCGGCTGGTCAAAGAGGCGCTGCGCATGCGGCCCGACCGCCTCATCGTCGGCGAGGTGCGCGACGCCGAGGCGCTGGACCTGCTGCTGGCGCTCAACACGGGAGTGCCTGGGGCGGCGAGCATCCACGCCAATTCGGCGCAGGAGGCGCTGGCGAAGCTCGCCGCGCTGCCGCTGCTGGCCGGACGCAACATCGACCCGGGGTTCGTGGTGCCCGCTGTCGCGGCATCCGTCCACCTCGTCGTGCACTGCGAGCGGGATGCCACGGGGAACCGCCGCATCGCGGAGATCATCGCTCCCACCGGCCGGGTCCTCGACGGGGTCGTCGAAGCGCAGTCGCTGTACCGGGCGGGCGTCGGATGACGTTCTTCTGGGGTGGGGCGCTGGCGGCGGGGTTGCTGCTGGCTCTCTCGCCGTGGCTGTGGCCGGCGGGGGTTCGTCGCCCACGGCCGACGACGGAAGGACGGCTTGCCCGCCTGCTGGCGGCGGCGGGGTTCGCGCATGCACGCCCGCGGGCGGTGGGGTCGGCCACCGTGCTGATCGCACTGGCGGCGGCTGCCGTCGCGTGGCTCGTGACCGGGCTGCCCGCACTGGCACTCGTCGCGGGCACCGCCGGTGCCGCGGCGCCCGTGGTGTGGCTGCGTTCGCGCGCCGCGGGGCGTCAGCGCAGCCGCCGGGCGCTCTGGCCGGATGTCTGCGACCTGCTGATCGCGTCGGTGCGTGCCGGGATGTCGCTGCCGGACGCCGTATCGAGCCTCGCTCAGTCGGCACCCGGCGAACTGCGGCCGGCGTTTGCCGTCTTCGCCCGTGATCTGAGTGCGTCGGGCCACTTCGACTCCGCCGCGCTGCGGTTGAAGCACACGCTGGCCGACCCCGCAGCGGATCGCATCATCGAGACGCTGCGCATGACCCGGCATGTGGGCGGTACAGAGCTGCCCACGGTGCTGCGCTCGCTCTCGTCGTCGGTGCGCGCCGACGCCGCGTTGCGCGCCGAGGTCGAGGCGCGCCAATCCTGGATCCGCGGTGCCGCCGCGCTCGGGGTCATCGCCCCGTGGGTGATCCTCGCGCTTCTCGCCCTGCGACCCGAGGGTGCGCGCGCGTACGGCAGCCCGGAGGGCGTCGCTGTCGTGGTGGTGGGTGCGGCGGTGTCGGCGATCGCTTACCGCATCATGGTGCGGATCGGCCGACTGCCCGAGCCGCGGCGGTGGTTCGCGTGAGTGGCGTGACCGAACTCGCCCTCGCGGTCGTCCTCGGCGGCGGCCTGGCCATGGGGCTGGCGCTCGTCGTGATGCGGCTTCCGGGCTGGCGAGCGGCCCGGCTGGCCGATCGCCTCGCTCCGTACCTGCGTGACACGGCCGACCCGCTCGGGCTCACCCCGCTGGGGGTGCCCGCCCTGGGCGTCGCCGATGCCTGGCGCACCTGGAGCGATCGGCTCGCCCGTGCCCTCGGCGGCTCGACGGTGATCGCGCGGCGCCTGCGGCAGGCAGGGTGGGAGATGGACGTCACGCGCTTCCGCGCCCGCCAGCTGGGCTGGACGCTGGGTGGGCTCATCGCCGGTGCGCTGGTCGTCGTTGCGCTCGCGGTGGCCGGCAGATTCGTGGCCGGCTCGATCCTGTTGCCGCCGATCGCCGCCATCGCGGGCGCGGCCCTGTGCGACATGCGGTTGACGGGCGCGGCGCGTGCCCGGGTCACGCGGGCGCACGAGGAGCTGCCCACGGTGCTGGAGTTCCTCTCCCTGTGCCTCGCGGCGGGGGAGGGCGTGCTCGACGCGCTGCGCCGTGTGGCGGATGTCGGCTCGGGGGAGCTGCCGGGAGAGCTCCGTCGGGTCGTGTTGGCCGTGGGCACCGGCTCGCCCCTGCCGGACGCACTCGTGAGCCTGTCGCCGGACCTCGACATCCCGGCGCTCACGCGCAGCGTCGATCACCTCGTGGCGGCGCTCGATCGGGGAGCGCCCCTCGCCCAGGTGCTGCAGGCCCAGGCCACGGACACCAGGGAAGACGCCAAGCGCGTGCTCATCGAGCAGGCAGGACGCAAGGAGATCCTGATGCTCCTGCCGTTGGTTTTCCTCATCTTGCCGCTCTCGGTGCTCTTCGCGATCTTTCCTGGTGTGTTCATGCTTCGAGTCGGATTCGGGTGACCGCGTGCGGTCGGAAAGGAGCGGCGATGTTCCGCGAACAGAGGGAGACGATGGCGTTGCGTTTGCGCGCGGCGTGGGGCGGGGTGCGCGACGACGACCGTGGCGACGTGCCGGGCTGGGTGCTGGTGACGCTCATGACGGCCGGTTTGGTGGTGGTGATCTGGGCCGTCGCCGGGCCCGCGCTGGCGGGCCTGTTCGAGCAGGCGATCCAGAGCGTCAGCGGCTTGTAGGGCTCGGGGACGACACCGGCTCGAGCCCGGTGGAGTTCGTGCTGGTCGGGGCATTGCTGACCCTGCTGACCCTCGGCGTACTGCAGTTCGGCGTGGCGGTGTACGTGCGCAACGTCGTGCACGATGCGGCCGTCGAGGGGGCGTTCCACGCGGCGCTCGCCGATACGGCGCTGCATGAGGGCGCTGACCGCACGCGCACGATCATCCGCCGCGCGGTGGGCGGTCAGTTCGCCGAGGCCGTGGAGGTGGTCGAGACGACACACCTCGGCCACCCCGCGGTGCGAGTGACGGTGCGGGCGACCCTCCCGCTGGTGGGACTGCTCGGCGCGCCCGAGGCGTTGGAGGTGAGCGCGCATGCCCCGGTGGAGAGCCTCGGCTGACGGAGCGGCCGGCGACGATGAAGGTGCTGCCGCGCTGGAGTTCATCCTCGTCGGGGTGATCCTGCTGGTGCCTCTGGTGTACCTGACCGTCGCGCTGGGGGCCGTGCAGGGGCAGACTCTGGGGGCCGAGGCCGGTGCGCGTCACATCGCACGCGCGGTGGCGACGGCTCCGGATGCCGCGACAGCCGCGGCCCGCACGGACGCGATCCTCGCCGCGGTCGTCGACGAGTACGGCCTGACGCCGGATGCCGTCGAGGTCGCGATCAGGTGCACGCCCGCCGGCTCCGGGTGTCCCGCATCGGGCGCCACGCTGCATGTCACCGTCGCCACGCGGGTGACGCTGCCGCTCGTGCCGCGGGTGCCGGGGCTTGAGCAGGTCGCGGGTATCCCTGTGCAGGCGGCATCCGTGCAGAAGGTCTCGCGGTTCTGGAGCGAGCGATGACGACGCGGAAGGCCGACGACGAGGGCAGCATCATGCTGCTGTCGCTGGGGTACGCGGTGCTCGCGATCCTGCTGATCCTGGTGTGCGTCGATGCGACGAGCCTGCACCTGGCCGGCAAGCGCCTCGACGCGGTGGCCGATGCCGCGGCGCTCGCCGGAGCCGACGGGTTCACCCTGTCTGTCGACGGCGGGCAGCCGACAGCGCAGCTGACCGACGCCGGGGTCCACGAGCAGGCCGCCGGCATCGTGAGCGCGGTCGGCACTGCCGTGCTCGTCTCGGCGGCAACGCCGGACGGGGTCTCTGCCCGGGTGACGGTGTCGACGGTGTGGCATCCGCCGATCGCGACGCTTTTCGTCCCCGCCGGCGTGCCGCTGGAGTCGACGGCCACGAGCCGCACCGCCCTGCGCTGAGCGTGGCGCGCCGACCCGCTCCAGCCCGCGGCTCGGCGTTGCGCACGCGCGGCACCGCGTCGCTCCGCACGTGCGGGTCGAATCGCGGGGTTTCCGTGTCCCGATTTCGCATGTGAGTTCCTGCTCGCAGGCGCGCTCTCCGCGCCGGCCCTCCCGCGTGCGCCCCCGGGGCTGTGTGAGCGGGAAGTCACATGGCCGAGAGGGGAAGTGTCTGCAGAATTCGGCGGTCAGACCCGGCTGACCCCGGCCGGGTGGCCTCGCACGGTGCGCCGGTGATCACGACGTTCAGGGATGACGTCGGCTCGTCGCACAGCAGTAGCGCCGGCCGCGGGACGAGGGCCCGGGCGAGGCCGACGCGCTGCTGCTCGCCGCCGCTCAGCTGCGCAGGGTGATGGTGGGCGCGGTGCGAGAGCCCGACGAACGCGAGGATCTCGTCGACCGCCCGTCGCTCGTCGGGAAGGCAAGGGGCCGGACGGCCTCGGCCGGGCCGGCCCGAGAAGGAGGCGACGCCGGGGCGCGACGTGACGGCCGTCTCCGGCGAGCCTCACGTCACGCGGCCGTCCCCTGGGCGCGACACCCGCAGCCACCGAAAGCCGTAGGCGGGCAGGGTGAACTCGATACCGCGACGATCGTCGAGGGGAAGGCGCTCGGAGTCCAGGATGTCGACCAGTGTCGTTCCCTCCGGTTCGTCCGCAAGGACGAAGGCGAGCAGGGCGGGCACGTCGGCGAAGTTGTGCACGGCCACGGTGCGGCCGACGTCGGCGCGCAGGGAATGCACGAGCACGCCCGGCGCGTCGTGCGCGATGATCTCCAGCTCGCCCCACCCGAGCTCGGGCGAGATGCGGTAGCGGGAGGCCAGAGTGCGGAAGAAGTGCAGCAGGGAGCCGGGGTCTTCGAGCTGGTCGGCGACGTTGACGTGCACGGGGGAGTATCCGTCGCCGGGCGGCGGCGCCACGAGGCGGGAGGGCGGGGCCGCCGAGAACCCACCGGCGCGTTCTGCCGACCACTGCATCGGGGTGCGTACGGCATGCCGCTTATCGAGGTCGGCGTTCTCACCCATGCCGATCTCCTCGCCGTAGAAGATCGCCGGCGTGCCCGGCAGGCTGAACAGCAGGCTGTAGGCCATCCGGATGCGGCGGGGGTCGCCTTCGAGCATGGTCGGCAACCGTCGGGTGATGCCCCGCCCGTAAACGCGCTGGCTCTGGTCGGGCGCGAAGGCGTCGAACACCTCCTGACGCTCCTCGTCGGTGAGCTGGTCGAGGGTGAGTTCGTCGTGATTGCGCAGGAAGTTCGCCCACTGAGCCTCGACCGGCAGGCTGGGACGGGAGGAGAGCGCTGCGGCCAGGGGCGTCGGATCGTGACGGGCGAGTGACAGATAGAACGCCTGCATCCCGGCGAAGTCGAACTGCATCGTGAGTTCTTGGCCGTCATTGCCGGCACCGAAGTACGCCGCCTGCTGCTCGTAGGGGAGGTTCACCTCGCCCAGCAGCACCGCTTCGCTCGAGCGCCGCTGCAGGAAGCGGCGGATGTCGCGCAGCATGTCATGCGGATTGGCCATCTCAGCGCCCTCGGGCACTTCGAGCAGGAACGGCACGGCATCAACGCGGAATCCGGAAATCCCCAGCTGCAGCCAGAACCCGACGGTCTTGGCGATCTCGTCGCGCACCGCGGGGTTGGCGATGTTCAGGTCGGGCTGGTGTGGGTAGAAGCTGTGCATGTACCACTCGCCGGACTTGTCCTCCCGGGTCCAGATTCCGTCGGCCTCACCGGGGAAGACCTCGTTCTGCTGACCCTTGGGCGGCGGGTCGGATCGCCACACGTAGAAGTCCCGGTACGGCGACGAGGCGCTGCGCTTGGCGGATTGGAACCATGGATGCCGGTCGGAGGTGTGATTCACGACAAGGTCGACGATGACGCGCATCCCTCTGTCGCGCGCCGTGCGGATCACTTCGACGAGGTCGCCGTGCGTGCCCAGGCGGGGGTCGACGCCGTAGAAGTCGGTCACGTCGTAGCCGTCGTCGCGGTCCGGCGTCGGATAGAAGGGCATGAGCCACAGGCACGTGACGCCGAGTTGGGCCAGGTAGTCGATGCGGGATGCCAGTCCCTGCAGGTCGCCCACGCCGTCGCCGTCGGAGTCGAGGAAGGTCTCGACGTCGAGGCAGTAGATGACGGCGGACTTCCACCACAGGTCGCTCGTGTCGGTAATTCTCACAGCAGCTCCTTCAACCGGGGCAGCAGCTGGTCGCGCGCGGCATCGAGGAACGGTGCCTGGTCCTGGCCGACGTGGTGCAGGTAGACCCGGTCGAAGCCGAGCCGCGCGTGTTCGGCGATGCGGTCTGCGAGCTCAGCAAGATCGCTCGAGACGAACAGGGCGTCGCGCATCTGCTGGTCCGTCGGTTCGCCGGCGGCGGCGTCGAAGTCCTCGGGCTGCTCAAGATCCCAGATCGTGGGCGCGCTGAGCAGGGCATGCCGCCACTGATCCCGCGCGATCGCGAGGGCTTCGGCATCCGTCGGCGCCCAGCTGAGATGAACCTGCAGGGCACGCGGACCCGTCCCGCCCGCGGACTCGTAGGCCGAGAGCGCCCTTTGCAAGGCCTCCGGCGGCTGGAGGGCGGTAACCAGACCGTCCGCCCACGATGCCGCCCACGCCGCGGTCTCGGGGCTGATCGCGGCGGCCAGGAGGGGCGGCGGCACGTCCGGCCGCGACCACACGCGGGCGCGGTGCACACGCACCAGACCCTCGTGGTCGACCTCTTCGCCCGCCAGTAGCCGACGGATGACCGAGACGCTCTCGGCGAGCCGTGCCTTGCGTTCCGGTTTCGGCGGCCAGCCGTCTCCGGTGACGTGCTCGTTCATCGCCTCGCCGCTACCCAGTGCCGCCCAGAAGCGTCCCGGGAACATCTCCTCGAGCGTCGCGTACGCCTGCGCGGCGATCACCGGGTGGTAACGCTGCCCCGGGGCGTTGACGAAGCCGATCGAGAATTCCGTGCGGGCGAGGGCCGCGCCGAGCCAGCTGGGTGCGAAGCCCGATTCGCCCTGGCGCACGCCCCACGGCGCGACGTGGTCCGAGCACATCGCCCCGTCGAATCCGGCGGCCTCCGCCGCCACGACGTCGTGCAGGAGTTGACCCGGTGGGATCTGTTCGTGGGATGCGTGGAAGCCGAGAAAGACCATGCCCGCGAGTCTGGCGGGTCCCTCTGCCGGCCCGGAACCGTTTGCGTTCGGCCCACGGCGTGCGGTAGGCCGTCACGCTGTCGGCCGGACCTCCGGGATTGTGAGGTGTTCGATTTTTCCGTGTGAGTTCCCGCTCACACGACCGCTTTCGTCGCGGTGGCGCCCGGGCCCACCTCCGGGCGCTGTGTGAGCGGGAACTCACATGGCGAATAGAGCGACTGTCCGCAGAATCGCGATGGTCGGATGCGCGCGGGCGCGCGCCGCTGTCAGCCTTGGGCGGGCAACCTTCGTTACGAGCCCTTCCCCCGTCGACGCCGCCTCCTCCTGGAAGGTCGCTGCATCACCGGTTTCCTCATGTGAGTTCCCGCTCACGCAGCCGGCGCCGAGACCCGCGGCCTGTGAGTTCCCGCTCACGCGCTGGGCGATCGTGTCGGGAGCGGCTCATGCGAGTTCCCGCTCACACACCTGCGGCTGTGTGAGCGGGAACTCACACGCGAAAACGAGAGAACATCCGCGGAACTGGCGTCCGCGTCAGCGGACATCGGCGTCTTACCGAGCGCGCCCGCTGACGGATGCGGGCGAGCGCTGACCCCCGCGAACTCCGCTATTCGCTGATCACCCCGGCGACTGGTTGAACCACGCCCGCCGCGCGGCGATCTCGGCATCGCTTTCGTTCGCCGGTGCCGCATCGTGCTCCGTTAGTCGCCCACGGACGAGAGGCACGAAGGTGAAGCAGCGGCGGCACAGCGCCCGGCCGTGCGGGTAGCCGTCGGGCAGGGGTGCGGCGGGGGAGCCGGGTTCGCCGGACCCCGCGCAGCGCTCAGAGTCCGCTCCCACCGACGACCACATGATCGTGCGATGCCGGTGCAAGCCGGGGTGGCCGAGCGGCCGCGTGCAGCGGCGCCCGTCGTTTCGGCTGCGGCAGAAGCGAACGACGTCGCTCACGCGCGCTCTCGCGGCACGAACCGTGGCACGAATCGCACGAACGCCGCCGCTCCCACCAGCCCGAGCACGCCCATCGCCCCCGCGGCGACCGCCAGTGAGAACGCCGCGAGCGCGGAGACGATCAGCGGCGCGACCGCGCCACCGGCATCCGTCAACGTCCGCCAGGACCCCAGGTAGGGGGCGGGGTCGTCCTTGGGGGCGGTGTCGGCGCCGAGGGTGAGGAGGATGCCGCTGGAGAGCCCGTTGCCGACGCCGAGCACCGCGGCGAACATCGCGAACCACATCGCCGCCTGGTCGACATCGTGGGTGAAGGACAGTGCGAGGAACCCGGCACTCATCAGCAGCATCGCCGGCAGCGCCGCCCACAGCCGCCCGAACCGGTCCATCACCTGGCCGCTGGCGTAGAACAGGGCGAAGTCGATGGCGCCGGAGATGCCGACGACGAGCGCGATCGTCTGCGCGTCCAGACCGATCGACACGCCCCACAGCGGCAGCACCACCTGGCGGGCAGAGCGCATCGCCGACAGCGAGGCCGCCGCCAGGCCCAGCCGGCCCAGCACGCCGCGGTGGCGCCACATCGTGCGGAAGACCCCGACGCGCTCCTGCACGGGGATCGATCCGGTCACCGGCTCGCCGGTGTCTTCCGCTCCCCGGGAGTCCCCGCGGCCCGCGGCGACCGCCGTCTCGGGGTCGGGTCCGAGCAGCACCAGCAGCACGGTGGCGACCAGGCACGCACCGAAGAACCAGACCGTCGCATGCGCGTCGCCGAACAGGGCCAGAAGGGCCGCAGCGACGAACGGCCCCACGAACATGCCCAGTCGGAACGTCCCGCCCAGGAGCGACAGTGCCCGGGCGCGGAAAGCCAGCGGCACGCGCGTCGTCATGAAGGAGTGCCGGGCCAGCCCGAACGCCGCCGCGCAGAACCCGATGAGGAAGACCGACGCCGCAAGCACCGGCAGGGAGGGTGCCACCAGCAGTCCTGCCACGCCGAGCAGCGACACGGTGCCGGCGATGGTCATCGTCCAACGCTCGCCGAGGCGCGCCACCGCCCACCCGGCCGGGATGTTCCCGCACAGCTGACCGACCACGAGGGCGGATGCCACGAGTGCGGCCGTCGCGAGATCGGCGCCGAGGGCGGCCGCGAAGATCGGCAGCAGCGGGATGACCGCCCCCTCGCCGAGGGCGAACAGCAGGGTCGGTCCGTAGATCATCGGAGCGAACCGCCAGAGCGTCCCGGCGATGCGGGGATCGTCTTCGCCGTGAGCCATCGGCATCCACGTTAGTCTGAAGAGCCATGTTTGAACTCGATCTTTCCGCCGACATCCAGGCGCTGCGCTCCACTTTCTCCGACATCCAGGCGGTGGTGGACGTCGACGCGCTCACGGCCGAGATCGCCCGGCTCTCCGAAGAGGCCGGCGCGCCCGACCTCTGGGACGACGTCGAGAAGGCCCAGAAGGTCACGAGCGCCCTCAGCCACCGCCAGACCGAGCTGAAGCGCCTCACCGAAATCGAGAACCGCCTCGACGACCTCGACGTGCTCATCGAACTCGCCATCGAGATGGGCGACGAGGACTCCGCCGATGAGGCGCGAAAGGAACTTGCCGAGCTCGAGGACGTCATCGGCCAGCTCGAGGTGCAGACGCTGCTCGACGGCGAGTACGACGACCGCGGTGCGGTCGTGACGATTCGCTCGGGCGCGGGCGGCGATGACGCGACCGACTTCGCCGAAATGCTGCTGCGCATGTACCTGCGCTGGGCGGAGCGTCACAAGTACCCCGTGAAGATCCTCGACACTTCCTACGCAGAGGGCGCGGGCATCAAGTCGGCCACGTTCGAGGTCGACGCCCCCTATGCCTACGGCACGCTCTCGGTCGAGGCGGGCACCCACAGGCTCGCCCGCATCAGCCCCTTCGGCTCCGCCGACAAACGGCAGACGAGCTTCGCCGCCGTCGAGGTCATCCCGGTGATGGCAGAGGCCAAGGAGGTCGAGGTCCCCGAAGGTGACATCCGCGTGGA
>NZ_JANJFJ010000601.1:0-1777 GCF_024626565.1 Microbacterium sp. zg.Y909 | reverse complement strand
CGCCGCGGGAGTGGACTGAGTGACCGCGGGACCGCACCGGTGCCGCCGCGTGGCCGCCCGCTCCGACGGCCGGCTCGAGCGCCGTCCCACCGGCGAGAAAGGGTGGTCCGCCATGAGCGCGACCGTACGGTCCAGCCTGCCTCCGCGGCGCGTCGTGCGCGCGAGGGAACTCGCGGTGATCATCCCCGCGCACAACGAAGCCGACGCCATCGCCGAGACGCTCGACGCCCTGTCACGGCAGACGGCGGTACCGCGACGTGTGATCGTCGTCGCCGACAACTGCACGGATGCCACCGGGTACGTCGCCGCCGCCCACGGGGCCGACGTCATGGTGACCCGTGACAACACCGACCGCAAGGCCGGTGCGCTCAATCAGGCGCTCGCAGCGCTGGGCGGCGACGCACCGCCCTTCGTCCTCGTCGTCGATGCCGACACGCGCCTGGACCCGCAGTTCATCGAGGTGGCCATGGCCGCGCTGACCGCTGACGCCGCACTCGGCGCAGTGAGCGGGGTCTTCGTCGGCGAGCGGCCACTGAGCGTGCTGCAGCAGTTCCAGGCGAACGAGTACGTCCGCTACGGCACCCAGATCCGCGCCACCGGACGGGTGAGCGTCGTCACCGGCACCGCGTCGATGTTCCGCACCGCCGCGCTGCGCGATGTCGCCGCCGCACGAGGTGATCTTCTGCCCGGTACCCGCGGGGACGTCTACGACCGCGGCGCCATCACCGAGGATTCCGAGCTGACCCTGGCCCTCAAGACGTGCGGCTGGCGGATGGTCGCACCCGACGAATGCGTCTGCACCACCGAGCTCATGCCCACCTGGGGCGACCTGCACCGCCAGCGCGTGCGCTGGTACAAGGGCATGCTCGACAACCTGCGCGAGTACGGCGTCTCCCGCGTCACGCTGCGCTACATCGGCCAGCAGGCGATGATCCTCGTCGGCATCCTCACGATCGCCGCTCTGCTGCTGCTGACCGCGCTGTCGATCGCCGCCGGCACCTTCGCCCTGAGCGGGTTCTGGCTCGCCGTCGGCGGCGTCTTCATCCTCGAACGCGTCATCACCGTGTGGCCGGGCGGACCGCGCGCCCGCCTGCTCGCCGCCGCCGTGCTGCCGGAGATCGCCTACGACATCGCCCTGCAGGCGGCGTTCGTGCACGCCGTCGCGCTGGCGCTGCTGCGCCGTGACACCGACTGGAACCACGTCACCGCGCACGAGACCCCCCTCTTCGTCCCCTCGAGCTGAGCGGGACCCCTCTCTTGCGGAAGGACCTCTCCATGTACCAGCTCAACAGCAGCGCCGCCGGTGTGCTCGCCACGACCGGTGCCGCCGTCGCCCACACCTGGGTGGCGGGCTGGACCCTGTTCGTCGCCGGGCTCGCCACGCTCTCGATCGGCCGTGTCCTGCGGATGCGCCGCGAAGCGCGGACGGAGCCCTGACACGTCCCGCGGGCAGTGCCCGCGGGCTGACCCCACCCATCACGACAGAAAGGAGTTGCGGTGAGAAAGCAGGTCGCGAGCGCCACTGCGGCGCTCGTCATCGCTGCGAGCCCGCTGATGCTCGGCGCGTCCGCAGCGCAGGCCGCAGACGCCACGTGCGTTCCGCGGGCTGCCTGGACCGAGACGGTCCTCGTGACCCCCGCGGTGCCCGCCGTCGCCGAGATCCCCGGTGTAGCGGAGGTCCCCGAGGTGAGCCACACGGAGACCCGCGTCGTCCAGGAGGCCTGGACCGAAACCGTCGTCGACAAGGAGGCCTGGACCGAAACCGTCGTCGACAAGG
>NZ_JANJFJ010000600.1:0-1778 GCF_024626565.1 Microbacterium sp. zg.Y909 | reverse complement strand
ATCCGCGCCCTCACCGCGGTCAGCGACCAGAGCCACATCCGCTCGGTGCGCTCGATCGAGGACGGCAACGACCGGTCGCACGCGATCGGTCTCGGGCAGATGAACCTGCACGGCTACCTCGCCCGCGAGCACGTGCACTACGGCTCCGAAGAGGGCCTGGACTTCACGAACATCTACTTCTACACGGTGCTGTTCCACGCGCTGCGCGCCTCGAACCTCATCGCGATCGAGCGCGGCACCGCCTTCGAGGGCTTCGCCGACTCGACCTACGCGTCGGGGGAGTTCTTCGACAAGTACATCGAGCAGGAGTGGGTGCCGCAGACCGAGAAGGTCGCGCAGCTGTTCTCCGGCATCCCGATCCCGACCCAGGACGACTGGCGCCGGCTGAAGGAGTCCATCCAGAAGCACGGCATCTACAACCAGAACCTGCAGGCCGTGCCGCCGACCGGCTCGATCTCGTACATCAACAACTCGACGAGCTCGATCCACCCGATCGCGTCGAAGATCGAGATCCGCAAGGAAGGCAAGCTCGGTCGCGTCTACTACCCGGCCCCGTTCATGACGAACGACAACCTGGAGTACTACCAGGACGCCTACGAGATCGGCTACGAGAAGGTCATCGACACGTACGCCGCGGCCACGCAGCACGTGGACCAGGGCCTGTCGCTGACGCTGTTCTTCAAGGACACCGCCACCACCCGCGACATCAACCGCGCGCAGATCTACGCGTGGCGCAAGGGCATCAAGACCATCTACTACATCCGCCTGCGTCAGCTCGCGCTCGAAGGCACCGACATGGCGGAGTGCGTCTCCTGCATGCTGTGACGCCGGTCGACGACTAAGCGAACCTCTGAGGAAGAAACCCGAATGACCGAGAAACTGCCGCTGCTGGACCACGTCCAGGCCATCAACTGGAACCGCATCGAGGACGACAAGGACCTCGAGGTCTGGAACCGCCTGGTGAACAACTTCTGGTTGCCCGAGAAGGTGCCGCTGTCCAACGACATCCAGTCGTGGAACACGCTCACCCCCGACGAGCAGACCCTGACGATGCGGGTCTTCACCGGCCTGACGCTGCTGGACACGATCCAGGGCACGGTGGGCGCCGTCTCGCTGATCCCCGACGCGCTGACCCCGCACGAAGAGGCGGTGTACACCAACATCGCGTTCATGGAGTCGGTGCACGCCAAGAGCTACTCGTCGATCTTCTCGACGCTGTGCTCGACGAAGGAGATCGACGAGGCGTTCCGCTGGTCTGTGGAGAACCCGAACCTTCAGAAGAAGGCTCACATCGTCATGGATTACTACCGTGGCGACGAGCCGCTCAAGCGCAAGGTGGCATCCACCCTGCTCGAGAGCTTCCTGTTCTACTCGGGCTTCTACCTGCCGATGCACTGGTCTTCGCGGGCGAAGCTCACCAACACCGCCGACCTCATCCGCCTCATCATCCGTGACGAGGCCGTGCACGGCTACTACATCGGCTACAAGTTCCAGAAGGGGCTCGAGAAGATCTCGCAGGCCGAGCGCGACGAGATCAAGGACTACACGTTCTCGCTGCTTTACGAGCTCTACGACAACGAGGTGCAGTACACGCAGGACCTCTACGACGGCGTCGGCCTGACCGAGGACGTCAAGAAGTTCCTGCACTACAACGCCAACAAGGCGCTGATGAACCTCGGCTATGAGGCGATGTTCCCGGCAACCACCACGAACGTGAACCCCGCGATCCTGTCGGCGCTGTCGCCCAACGCCGACGAGAACCACGACTTCTTCAGCGG
>NZ_JANJFJ010000599.1:0-1012 GCF_024626565.1 Microbacterium sp. zg.Y909 | reverse complement strand
GAGTTCCAAGCCGTGCAGTTCATGCCGCTGCTCGTCTTTCCGCAGATCATCCTGGGTGGGCTGCTGATGCCCCGCGATGAGATGCCCGACGTGCTGTACGCGATCAGCGACTGGCTTCCGCTCAGTTACGCAGTCGATGCGATCAACGCGGTGACCGCAGGCGAGGAGGGCAGCGACCTGTGGGGTCCGCTGCTGGTCGTCGTGGCCTTCGCTGTCGGCTTCCTCGTGCTCGCGCCGCTGACCCTGCGGCGCCGGACGCCCTGAGCGCGGCGTCTGCGTCAGACCTCGCGCAGCTTCGTCGCGAGGTCCCGGAGCTGCCGCAGCTCGTCGTCGTCGAGCACCGACATGCGGGCGGCGATCGACTGCCCGTGGCGGGTGGCCAGACGGCGGAACATCGCGGCGCCCTCCGGTGTCGCCTGGAGCACGGCCCCGCGCCCGTCGGTGGGGTCGGCGCATTTGGTCAGGAGTCCCCGTGACACCATGCGGTCGACCAGGCGCGAGACGCTCGGCTGGCTGATGAGCATGTTGGCGGTGACTTCGCGCAGCCGCGCGCCCGATTCGCACCGGGTCACCGTCAGCAGCACGTCGTACTCCGCCTGGGTCAGCCCCGATCCGTCGAAGTCGTCGCTGATCTCCTGGAACACCTCGTACTGAGCCCGGAACAGCGCCTCCCAGGCATCCACGGCGAGGCGTCGGTCGGTCATGGGGACAACTTTAGCCCCGCCGATGTCGGCACTCGCCCTCGGAATAGGCTGAGCACATGGTGCGCATGCGAGTACGTGTCAGTGTGTTGCTGGGCCTCGTCGCGGCCGCGTTCGCGGTGTCGGCGGGGGCGGCTGCGCCCGCGTCGATGCCGGCGCAGGTCGTCGCCGTCGGCGCCGTATCTGCGGACGTCGACGACTTCACCTTCGACAGTCTCGACGCGGACTACACCCTCACCCGCGCCGAGGACGGCACGAGCCGGCTGCGCGTGGTGGAGACGTTCGTCGCCGAGTTCCCCGACATCGACCAG